>JAHRVZ010000297.1 GCA_019090405.1 Paracoccaceae bacterium | reverse complement strand
GAAATCATGTCGCCGATCACATATTCCGGCGCATCGTGTAATAATGCGGCTAACCTCCATTTAGGGTCTGCTTTTGGGGCTATTCGGCCAAAAAGCTCTTCGACCAGCAATGAATGCTCGGCCACCGAATAGGCGAAATCCCCCAGGGTTTGGCCGTTCCAACGCGCCACAAAGGCCAACCCATGCGCAATATCGTCAATCTCGATATCCATCGGCGTTGGGTCAAGCAGGTCCAACCGACGACCCGATAACATCTTTTGCCATGCCCTTGGTTGTGTTGCCATTATGTTACTACCTTTTGCCTCTGCCATGTTTTTGCCACAATTGCGGCGCAGCCTGTAAATCATCTAATCACATGCTGCCAAACTATATTGAAGACCCGTGTTTTGAAAACGGGAACTGTGATTACGATATAAGTGTTGAGGGGGGTCCGTGTGAATCCTCCCGACGCGTGCCCCTCTCAGACTTTGAACCACCTAGAAAAGAGGAGCTTGTAATGTTCAAACGATTGTTAGGATTATCCTTGCTATTCGGGATGGCGGCAACTGCGCCACCCGTATTGGCTGCACCAAAATGTGAATTACGCGAAAACGTAATTCAGCAACTCAGCACCAAGTATTCTGAACAGCTTGCTGTTGGGGGACTACAAAAGGTTCAGGGCACCCAGACTTTAATGGAAATCTGGGCTTCGGTTGAAACCGGAACATTTACGGTTTTGCTGACCAATCCGAACGGCGTAAGCTGCATCGTAGCCGCCGGAACAGACTATTTCGAAGCAATTCCAAAGGCTGAGTCCAAAGGCACCGCCGGATAGCCCGTATGGGTCAGATTACCTGACAGCAAACTCATTGTACCTGATTTCAAGGGGTGCTAAACGCGCGTCTAGAAAATTAGGAGTATAGCTGTGCCTGTAGATTATATTGTCAAAGACATTTCCCTCGCGGATTTTGGTCGCAAAGAGCTGACCATTGCAGAAACGGAAATGCCTGGCCTGATGGCCCTGCGCGAAGAATACGGTGAAAGCAAACCGCTAAAAGGTGCGCAGATCGCTGGCAGCCTGCACATGACCATTCAAACGGCCTGCCTGATCGAAACTTTGGTGGCATTGGGTGCCGAAGTGCGCTGGGCTTCTTGCAACATCTTTTCGACACAAGATCATGCAGCCGCGGTCATCGCAGCAGCCGATATTCCGGTCTTTGCTGTTAAGGGCCAGACGCTTGTTGAACACTGGGATTATCAGGACCGTATTTTCATGTTCAAAGAAGGTGGCTGTAACCTGATTCTGGATGATGGCGGCGACGCGACCCTATATATCTTGTTGGGTGCCCGCGCCGAAGCTGGTGAAACTGACCTTCTGGAAGTCCCGACTTCGGAAGAAGAAGAAGCGATTTTTGCACAGATCAAAAAGCGCATGGCCGCATCACCAGGATGGTTCACCAAACAGCGTGATATGATCCAGGGCGTTTCCGAAGAAACCACAACTGGTGTGCATCGTTTGTACGAACTAGTAGAAAAAGGCCTGCTTCCGTTTCCGGCGATCAATGTGAACGACAGCGTTACCAAATCAAAATTCGACAATAAATACGGCTGCAAAGAATCCCTTGTAGACGGTATTCGCCGTGCGACTGACACCATGATGGCAGGCAAGGTCGCTGTTGTTTGTGGATATGGTGATGTCGGCAAAGGGTCTGCCGCATCCCTGAGCGGTGCCGGAGCGCGGGTTAAAGTCACCGAAGTAGACCCGATTTGCGCGCTTCAGGCGGCAATGGACGGGTATGAAGTTGTCATTCTTGAGGATGTCGTCGCGGACGCGGACATCTTTATCACGACAACCGGCAACAAAGACGTCATTCGCATCGAGCATTTGCGCGAAATGAAGGATATGGCGATTGTCGGCAACATCGGTCATTTTGACAATGAAATTCAGGTCGCAAATCTGAAGAACCACAAATGGACCAACATCAAGGAACAGGTCGACATGATCGAGATGCCCTCGGGCAATCGTCTGATCCTGCTTTCCGAAGGCCGTTTGCTGAACCTTGGCAACGCCACAGGTCATCCGTCTTTTGTGATGTCAGCGTCCTTTACCAACCAGACCTTGGCGCAGATTGAACTGTGGACCAAGGGTGATGACTATGAAAACAAAGTCTATATCCTGCCCAAGCATCTTGATGAAAAAGTTGCGCGTCTGCATTTGGCCAAAATTGGCGCCAAGTTGTCAACCCTAAGCAGCCATCAGGCGTCCTACATCGGCGTCAAACCCGAAGGCCCGTTCAAGCCGGAACATTACCGTTATTGAACCGCACCTGAACTTTTGAGACCACTCAAAGCCCGCTCATAACCGAGCGGGCTTTTTCGTTTCAATACGACAGACTGGGATACCAAGAGTCGCCGCGTCCATCCGGTGTCATATCAAGCACATTCCAAAGTGGCCAAATTTGATCAACATGTCTTGGCTGACCTGAAACATCGGCAAAGTACCCTTCGGATCCCCAGAAATGCCTTATGTTAGTGTCTGTTTTTTGAAAGACATTCATCATCGGATGCTGCGCCCCATCCTGGGTCTGTCCATGATAGTCACTTTGATAATCAGTGCCTTGCGCCGATAATAACTTCAGGTTCGACCATCCGCGCATTTTGACCAATTCCGCCAATTGATCTGAAGTTGCCGACGACACCACGACCAAATCAATCGTCTGGCAAATATGCTGGGCCTGACGATCCAACCCATCCAGCAACGAAATACACATCGGACACGGGTCGGAATCCTGCGGCCCGAACATCAGCGAATAGATCGCCAACGTATTGCGGTTGGATTTAAAAAGGTCAGACATTTTCGTTTTTTGCCCTGTGGGCGATGTGAACACATAGTCGGTGGTCAATAACCCACCTTCGGGCAAAGCGCGGCGCAGGGTTGCGACCCGTTCGGTAAGCGCCCGAAGCGCAAGTTCTTCTTGAAGCAAAGTGTTCCGTGACCGGCGATAGGCATCAGACTCACCAGGAAATGTAACCGTCATTATTGATCTCCCATCCTTTATTTAACCAAATTGTTAATTAACAACACGAAAGAGTCAAGCACGCATTGTTCATATGTCGAAATTGAACAATTGCCCCGGATTGGTATCGGCAGCGATGCACAGCATTGGGCCAAATCCCCTGCTGGTCGAGCGAATGGTTTGGGGTGGGACATTTCCATTTCCGAAAAAGCCGCGTCTTTTATCTTGTTTGGGTACGGATGAGCGTTACAATCAACCTACCGGCAACGAAAGTCGGCGTGTTAGCTGCCAATTTCGGCAGGAGTTAAAGGAGGAGCCACTTTGGGCAAGAGAGATGACCTGATCGCGCAATATGCGGACGATCTGAAAAACAAATGCGGCATGTCTGCTGATATGGATTTACTGACCAAAGTAACCATCGGCTGTGGTCCGGCGGTATATGACGCAGATGCGTCTACTGTTGCGGCGACTCAAGACCACGAGCTTGAGACAGTTAAAAACAACTTCCTAATCAAGAAACTTGGGCTTTCCGATGGTCCGGAACTGATGGAAGCAATCAATAAGGCGATTGAAACCTACGGTAAATCCGAGCGCAATAAATACCGTGCGGTGGTTTATTACATGCTGACCAAGCACTTTGGAAAAGAGTCTGTTTACGGCTAAAACCTGTGAAATTAGATCCGGAACGGCCCGCCGAATCCTGGCGGGCTTTTTCGTTGTGTGGCATTTGAATTATTCGGCGCTAGGATTTTTCCACGGGAATTGCTAGGTGTTGTTTGTCCGGCCAGGATGGCCAGAACCTAATATTCGAGACGCGTGTGGTGGAGCATACACGTGGGTGAGAGGGAGGGTTCTGACCTAACTTGTGTCAGACCCTCCCGGAATATTATTACAGATCACTTCTGCATACCGGATTCAGAACAAAACCAACACCAGCCCTATAACAGCGCAAGACAACGTCGCATATCCACCGTCGATAAGCGTCAATTTAAACGGCCGGGCGCCGTACAGGTTGTTGATGGCAATCCAGGGCGAGATAAAGAACAGTCCTATGCCGATGCCAGAGACCAATCCATTGGTTATGCCTTCGACACCCGAAGATGCAAACACATGGCGCATCATGCCCGCAACTACGGCGGTAAAAACAAAGCTAAAGCCGAAAACCTGGGGTTTTTTCATGCTCACGGGCGTGCCTTCTGCATCAACGGACACTCCGGACGCTTCTACCCATTGTTTGGACAAAACATTGTACCAACCGGCCCCCAACACAAATGCGGCAATGGCAGCGATGATGACGTTCATAAATTCCATGATACCCTCTTAATCAACGGCGTGTTGCCACTTTGCGTGATTAGTCGGGTTTTGTCTGCCCCAGCTTACAAATAATGTTCCATTCGTTGGCTGTTACTGGCTGAACCGAAAGACGCGAATTCTTGACCAGAACCATTTCGGTCAGTTTTTCATCAGCTTTGATCTGGTCAAGCGACACCGGTGTTTCAAAGCTGCGCACAGCTTTGATGTCTACGCATTCCCAACGGTCATCATCCGTGGTGCTGTCGGGATGTGCCGTGGCACAGACCTCGACTATACCAACCACCGATTTTTCCTTTTGCGAGAGATAGAAAAACCCACGATCGCCGATTTTCATGTCGCGCATGAAATTACGCGCCTGATAGTTGCGAACGCCATCCCATTCTTCACCAGCCTCGCCTTTGGCGATTTGATCGTCCCAGCTCCAGGTCGAGGTTTCGGATTTGAAAAGCCAATATGCCATGTCACTCTTCCTTTAGGGGGCGTGCAAGTAATTGTGCCATTGCTTCGGCCAATGTCAATTTCTGGTCAAGCAACGCCACAACGCAATTGGTGATGGGCATATCCAAACCCATCCGCTCGGCATTCGCGGCTACAGCACGAGCAGTTGCCGCGCCTTCGACGGTAATTGAGGAATCAAAACTTTCGCCACGCCCAAGACTTAGCCCCAAACGATAGTTGCGCGACTGATCTGAGGTGCAGGTCAGCGCCAGATCACCAAACCCGGAAAGCCCCGCCAATGTTTCCGCGCGCGCGCCCAGCGCCAATGCCATCCGCTGCATTTCCGCATAACCACGCGTCATCAACGCGGCGCGGGCACTGTCACCCAATCCGGCGCCAATCACCGCTCCGCAGGCAACAGCAATGACGTTTTTCAAAGCCCCGCCTAATTCAGCACCAACAGTGTCTGTTGTGCGATAAAGCCGCAAATTCGCGGTTGTTAGACTCTGTTGCAGCGTCTTTCCCAGATCCGTATCAG
>JAHRVZ010000296.1 GCA_019090405.1 Paracoccaceae bacterium | reverse complement strand
GGTCGCTTTTCATCACACTCCTGCGACAAGTCTCGACAATAGGTAAGACTTGCCCTTACATCTTGTTTTATGAAGGAACTTTTACGCAGCAACGATCCGACGATCATGGCCTTTGCCTCTGCCCTTCTTCAAGGCGAGGATATAGACTGCTTTGAGATGGACGTAAATATGAGCATCCTAGAAGGTGGCATTGGAATTTTCCCGCGCCGCATGATGGTTCGCGAAAATGACTTTGATGCAGCAGTGACGGTGATGCGCGACAACGATATCGCCTTGGGTCTGTGAGCCTTCTTGATTCAGCGGATTTTACCCAGGATGGATTCCTTGGCGGGCGCGTGACTCTTTTTCAACCGCGCAAAGGCTATCGCGCGGGAATCGACCCGGTTTTGCTGGCGGCTTCGGTGCCTGCGCGGATTGGCCAAACCGTTCTTGAACTTGGCTGTGGGGCGGGCGCCGCGATACTCTGTCTTGCAAATCGGGTGCCGGGGCTGGATCTGACAGGGGTTGAACTACAACCGGAATATGCTGATCTGGCCCGGCGCAACGCTATCGAAAATAATGTGGAATTACGTCTTTACGAGGCAGATATAACAGGCTTGCCCGATGATCTGCGTCAGCATCAGTTCGACCATGTTATTGCCAACCCACCATATTTTCGGGCCGGGACGCATAGTGTGGCCAAGGATGCGGGGCGGCGGGTCGCTTTGGGCGGTGATACTGCTCTTGGTGACTGGATTGACGTGGCAGCACGTCGATTGGCGCCAAAAGGCTATGTACATATCATTCAGCGAGTTGAGCGGCTTGCCGAAATGTTAACAGCTTGTTCGGGACGTTTGGGGTCGATCGAAGTTTTGCCACTTTCGGCGCGCGTCGGGCGTGATCCAGAGTTGGTCATCTTACGGGCGCGAAAAAATGGACGCGCGGCGTTTCGGCTTCACGTACCAAGAATTTTACACGCGGGAACAAAGCACAATTCCAAAGGCAAAGGCTATAATCTTGATATACAATCAGTTTTGCGAGATGGGGCCGCATTGGAATGGGCCTGATCCAAGGTGTTGCGCAGCGGCGTTTGGCGGGCGGAACTCCGCGCCGTTTAGATTTTGTTACCCATAACTGGCGAGTGTCACGTGACAGTTGAACAGAGATATGCTCAAATCGGCAGGCAACTTAATCAGAGGAGGATTGCAATGAGCTTAAACTCGCACCTGACAGAACTGAAGAAGAAGCACCAGCACCTGAGCATTGAGTTAGAACAGGCCCAACGGGCACCAAGCATTGACGGTTTGCAATTGGTTGAACTTAAAAAGCAAAAACTAAAGCTTAAAGAAGAAATCCAGCGATTATCACTTTAAGAATTTCGCAGGCTGGCGCGCAAAGCAACAAGCGCGCCACCCGTGATAAGAATTGCGGCAAGGGCCAGTGACCAGGATGGCTTGGCAATGCCCGCAATCACAAGAATCAGGGTCGACAGTAACGGGGCCGCATATGAACTGGTCCCGAGCATTTGAATGTCGCCGCGCTTGACCCCGATATCCCAAAGATAAAAGGCCGCTCCAACGGGGCCAAGGCCTAGGCCGATTGTTGCAAGCCAGCCGGTTGTGCCGCTTGGCCATACCGTGTCTTCGACCAACAGATGAAGAAGGGCCGACAAGGCAGCTGTGGCCAGACAAAAAACAGCGACAGAACTTGTCGGGGCATCACCAATGCGGCGGGACAGAACCGAATAGGCGGACCATGTCAGCGCGCATAATATCGCGAGCACATAGCCGGTGATGTATTGTGCCTGAAACCCTCCGGATCCACCGGAAATGATGGCGGCTGCACCGGCAAACCCCATCGCTGCTCCGATCAGATGCCCGAAACGAAGCTTTTCACCGGGAAGCAGACCTGAGAACAGCACGATAAGCAGCGGCCAAAGATAGGCAATCAGTCCGGCTTCGGCTGCCGGGGCCAATCGAAGGGACGAGAAATATAGGGCATGATAGCCAAATAAACCAATCGTACCAAAGACATAGACCCGCAATGGAACGGCCCGCAGTTGTCCAAGATTGCCGTTCACTATCGTCCAGATAAGCCCCAGTGTTCCCCCGATCGAAAAACAAATCGCGTTCAGCAAAAGAGGGGGTACCGGGACAGATCCAACTGTAAGCAACGCCAGAAATGACCACAGAACAACGGCGATAAAACCGATGCCAGTTGCGTGATTTTTGGTCAATTGCGGGTGTGTCCGTCAGACAAAGAATTGACCGCCATTGGCCGAGATCGTCGATCCGTTGATAAAAGCAGCATCATCGGATGCAAGGAACACAGCGATACGTGCAATTTCTTCGGGTTCACCAAGCCGACCAGCCGGAATTTGCGCAACAATGCTGTCGCGGACTTTTTCAGGGACGGACATGACCATATCAGTTGCGATATACCCTGGACAAATTGCATTGGCAGTTATGCCTGCGCGCGCGCCTTCCTGAGCCAGCGATTTGACGATGCCCAGATCGCCCGCCTTAGAGGCCGCATAGTTGACTTGTGCGAATTGGCCCTTTTGGCCATTGATCGACGAAATGATGATCACGCGGCCAAATTTCCTCTCGCGCATGCCGGGCCAAATCGGATGGGTCATGTTGAAAACACCAGACAGGTTGGTGTCGATTACCTGATGCCATTGTTGGGGTGTCATGCGGTGGAATGGGGCGTCGCGGGTGATGCCTGCGTTGTTAACCAGTACATCCACTGGGCCAAGCTCGGCTTCGACCTTTGCGATTCCTGCGGCGCATTCGTCGTAATCCGCGACATTCCATTTATATGTTTTGATGCCCGTTTCTTCTGTAAAGGCAGCCGCGGCATCGTCATTTCCTGCGTATGTCGCTGCGACGGAATAACCGGCGTCCTTCAAAGCAGTTGAAATGGCCGCGCCAATTCCGCGGCTTCCGCCGGTGACCAAGGCTACACGAGACATATGGTTCTCCACAAAATTGAGTAACTTCATTACCCAAATTTAATTTGGGACGCAACTATATTGCGTCCCTGATTTCTAATCCCGTTCGAGACACATGGCAACACCCATACCGCCACCGATACAGAGTGTCGCAAGACCTTTCTTGGCGCCGCGTCGTTTCATTTCGAACAAAAGCGTGTTCAGAATGCGCGCGCCCGAGGCTCCGATAGGGTGTCCAATAGCAATTGCGCCGCCGTTGACGTTTACGATCGCCGGATCCCATCCCATGTCTTTATTGACGGCACAGGCCTGCGCGGCAAAGGCTTCGTTGGCCTCGACAAGATCCAGATCTTCGGCTTTCCAGCCCGCTTTTTCCAGTGCTTTTCGCGAAGCAAAGATTGGCCCCGCGCCCATGATCGAAGGGTCCAGACCAACCGTGGCAAAGGATGCAATGCGCGCCAAAGGTTCAATCCCGCGTTTTTCGGCATTGGCGGCGGACATCAGCAATGCAGCGGCCGCCCCGTCGTTCAGACCCGAGGCATTGGCGGCAGTCACTGATCCATCTTTGGCGAAAGCGGGGCGCAATTTAGCCATAGCTTCGATTGTGGCCCCGTGGCGGATGTATTCGTCACTGTCCATCACGATGTCGCCCTTGCGCGTCTTAATCGTGAAAGCAGCGATCTCGTCCGCAAATTTTCCGGCTTTTTGTGCGGCTTCGGCCTTGTTTTGCGACGCCACGGCGAACACATCCTGTGTATCGCGGTCTATTTGCCATTTTTCGGCGACATTTTCTGCCGTTTGGCCCATGTGATAGCCATTGAACGCATCCCACAAACCATCGCGAATCATGGTGTCGATGTATTTCATGTCACCCATTTTGTGACCAGCGCGCAGATTGGCGGCATGCGGCGATATGGTCATGTTTTCCTGACCACCAGCAGCGACGATATCAGCGTCGCCAAGTTGTACATGCTGGGCCGCCAATGAGACCGCCCGCAGGCCAGATCCACAGACCTGGTTGATGCTCCACGCGGCAGATTCGGTTGGCAGACCTGCGTTGATATGCGCCTGCCGGGCCGGGTTTTGACCCTGGGCTGCGGTCAGAACCTGACCAAGAATAGTCTCAGAAACTTCGCCCTTATCGATGCCAGCACGTTCGACTATGGCTTCAAGAACTGTGGCACCCAGATCATGTGCTGGCGTGTTGGCGAACGAACCGCCAAAACTGCCGACGCCTGTGCGTGCGGCGGATGCAATAACTACGTTGGTCATGTGGTCTGGTTCCCTTTTGCAACCTGTGACCGGGAAACGATTTCGGGGTGCCAAAAACATGTGGCAACACCATGTATTTTTCCCGCTCTATCAGTGTTGGACATAGTGTATTGCTGCATTTGCAGCAACAGACAGTGTGTCTCATGTTTAGGTATCGCAGTTTTCCGGCAATCAGGCCACTTGCTGAGATTGTTTATCGGGGATCCATGGCGGGCGAATGGTCGGTGCACCAAATAAATAGCCCTGAAGGCAATCTATTCCAATCGACATCAGATATTCTGCGTCTTCCTTTGTTTCAACCGATTCGGCCACAGTTAGCATGTCGAACTGGCGTGCAATTGCGATCAACGCCTGCGTCAGCACCTGATTGTCAGGGTTTTCGTGAATTCCGCGCACAAACTGGCCGTCGATTTTGACAGCATCGAAATAGAAATCACGGAAATATTTAAAAGCGGTGTATCCAGCGCCGAAATCGTCCAATGCAAATGATATTCCGCGACCCTGAAGCTGTTTCATGAAATCAACAACGATTTCAGGAACAGTCATCGCCGAGGATTCGGTTATTTCCAGTATTAGCCGCTCGCCAAGCGAGGCGTCTTTCTTGAGTAGTCGGTCCAGAATGCGCATCCATTTTTTGTAACCGATGGATCGCGCAGACATATTGATTGACAAGCGTATCGAAGGATTTCGCATTAACGCCCGCAACCCCATTTGAAGCGCCATACAGTCAATTTCGCGGCCCAGTTCGGTGTTTTCGACAACTGGCATGAAATCGCGCGCCGGAATCACCCGCCCTGTGGGGTCGAGAACCCGGATTAACCCCTCATAAAAGGCCGTCTGCTGGGGGGCACGGGCCTGCATGACCGGCTGGTAGGCCAGCATTGTCTGTTGGTGCTCCACCGCTTCGGTCACCATGGACAGAGTTGCCTTATCTCGCCCAGCGACGGCTGTACCCAATGGGCTGTCCGCCCCTTGTGGCATGTCTGCGCGTATTTGTCTGAGCGGCTTTTTCATTACGAATCCCAGTTTCTGATACCAGACAAGAATTCGCCCAAAACATGAACTTGTGCTTAATATTCGCTTTTGGCTCTAATTTGATGCAAATGTCGTGAAACAAGGAGCAGGGCAAGCTATGGAACGGTGTGGTTGGGTCGGAAACGAACAGATTTACGTTGATTATCATGACATTGACTGGGGTGTGCCGGAATATGATAGCCGGGCATTGTGGGAAAAACTGATACTGGATGGGTTTCAGGCAGGGCTTAGCTGGATCACAATCCTTAAAAAGCGAGAGAACTTTCGAGAGGCATTTGCCGGGTTTGATCCAAATGTGATCGCGACATGGGGGGCGGATGATGTGACGCGGCTGTTGAACAATCCGGGCATCATTCGGCATCGCGGTAAGATCGAAGCGACGATTGGAAATGCGCGGGTCTGGCAAAAGATCGAACAAGAGCAGGGTTTTGACCGGTTTCTGTGGGATTATGTAGGTGGCAAACCATTGCAGAATTCATGGGGAAAACTGGATGAAGTTCCGGCCTTTACTGATTTGTCGACGCAGATATCCAAGGATTTGAAAAAGCTGGGGTTCAAATTTTGTGGTCCGACGATTGTCTATGCCTTCATGCAAGCCGTCGGGATGATCAATGACCATCTTGTCACCTGTCCCCGCCACGCAGAAGTGGCGCGTCTCATACGTTGAAGTCACTCAGGAGTCGGTCTGTTTTTTCACCAAGGCAGCAATGATGGCACGGGCGCTGTCTGAATCCCATTCGGCGTCCCCGATCAAACGGGCTATTTCATGCCCCTCGGGGTCAAGTATGATAGTGATCGGAAGGCCCAGAACACCCATTTCACGGGCCACAGCCTGTTTTGGATCTTGATGGCGGGGCAGATTGGTGATGCCCGCATCGGCAAAGAATTTTTCGATACCTTTCGGAGAATTGCGCCCGGTGGCCAAAGTCAGCACTTCGAATTCCTCACCGCCGAATTCGTCCTGCAGCGCGCTTAGCATCGGCATTTCTGCGCGACAGGGCGCACACCAAGTGGCCCAGAAGTTCAGCAAGATATATTTGCCCCGATAATCGGCCAGCGTCGCCGTGCCGGTATCATCTTCAAGCATGAATTCAGCCTGTGACACCTCTTTTGGCTGGCTGTGGAAATTCAGTTTTTTCATGTCACCGGTTCGTAGATCCATAATTGACGACATATCGGCAAGCGCCGTGTTTGCACCCAGCGCAAGGGATATATAAAGGAGAGCGGAACGAATAAGACGCATTTTTCCTCCGATAGGATACGACATGACAGATAAAT
>JAHRVZ010000295.1 GCA_019090405.1 Paracoccaceae bacterium | reverse complement strand
TCAGCAACCCCTGTTTCTGCAAGGTCGCCACAGCATCCCGCAAAGACGGTCGTGAGACACCCAACCGTTCAGACAGGTCGCGCTCTGGAGGCAACCGTTCACCGGGGCGCAGGATGCCGCGCAGGATCAATAATTCGATCTGGCGTACAACCGATGTCGAAAGCTTTTCGGGTTGCACCTTTTGAAATGGCATGACGCCCCCTAAGTGATTGGTCGAAATATAAGGCTGCCGCAGGCTGGCGACAACAGATTTCAGAGCTTTACGCTTTTGTTAAGGATTTTGTTAACTGTGTTGCGACAGGGTGCCCGCATGAGAAAATTTATCTGCATGGTTATTGTTTTGCTAGCGGCCTGTAACCAACCAAGCCAACATTTCCACAATATCGCGGCCACAAGGGTGACTGTTGGACAGTCGGTGTTTGATGTTAGGGTGCGCGGCAATATCGCTGAATCTATCCGGGTGAACGAACAATATGCGCCACGCCTTGGGCCTTTGGCAGAACAGGCTGCAACGGCTATTCGGCAGGTCAGCGGCTGCAAAGTCGAACATGTATTGGGGGACGCTGCTGTGCAATTGGGGTTGCTGAACTGCGGACCGGATGCACCGGACTGGCCAGCAATTCTGCGTCAGGGGACCGGCCGATTTAGTTGTATAGAGGTGGGCTCTTGGACCTCGGGATCGTCTGGAACTTACTATTCAGATTTTGAATGTGACCCTTATTAGGCCAGTAATCGGCGGTAAATCACCGATATATTGTGGATAAGTCACCCTATTTGTCTAGATAGAGCGTGATGCACGTTGACTTGCGACCGCTGAAATCGTCACATTTCATAGAAACAGGAATCACCAAGGGCCGTGAATTGCGCTTTTCCAAACTTAGGCTGACTGGCTTTAAAAGCTTTGTAGACCCGACCGATCTTATCATCGCGGACGGGTTGACTGGCGTGGTTGGTCCCAATGGCTGTGGTAAATCCAATCTGCTTGAAGCCCTGCGTTGGGTTATGGGGGAAAACCGGCCTAAATCAATGCGCGGCAGTGGCATGGAAGACGTGATTTTTGCAGGTGCGGCAACCCGTCCGGCCCGAAATTTTGCCGAAGTGTCCCTGTCGATTGACAATACAGAACGTCTGGCTCCGGCGGGGTTCAATGATGACGACAATCTGGAAGTTGTCCGCCGCATAACCCGAGATATCGGCAGCGCCTATAAGGCTAATGCAAAAGACATCCGGGCCCGCGACGCGCAGATGCTGTTTGCCGATGCTTCAACAGGATCACATTCGCCTGCATTGGTCGGGCAGGGCAAGATTGTCGAACTGATCAACGCCAAACCAAAATCGCGTCGCCGCATTCTGGAAGAGGCCGCTGGCATTTCCGGCCTGTATCAGCGCCGCCACGAAGCCGAACTGAAATTGAACGGCGCCGATGCCAATTTGGTGCGCGTCGATGATGTGCTTGAACAACTGGCCGCACAGTTGGCGCAACTGGCCCGTCAGGCGCGTCAGGCGGCCCGATACCGCGAGATTGGCGATTTGTTGCGCCAGGCCGAAGGCATGTTGCTGTACCGTCGCTGGAAAGAGGCAGACGAGGCACGGTTGGCGGCCGAGGACGTATTGCGCGACCGCACAACTGGTGCTGCACAGGCAGAAACGGCGGCACGGGTTGCCGCCAAGGCCCGGGCAGAGGCCGAGGATGCGCTGCCAGCATTGCGCGAAGAAGAAACCATTGCGGCGGCAGTTTTACAGCGGCTTCATGTGCAGCGCGATACGCTGAACGACCAAGAGGCGCGCGCACTTCAGACGATTGAAACGCTGACCGGGCGGATTGGGCAATTGGGCCATGATATCGAACGCGAAACCGGGCTGAACAAAGACGCGGGCGAAACCATCGAGCGGTTGGAGTGGGAAGCCAAAGAACTGACTAAAGCGGGTGAAGGCCATGATGATCGTATGGCCACGGCAGCTGATCAGGCCCGCGACGCTGCTGCTGTATTGCAGGAACGCGAAGGCAATCTGTCCGAAGCAACCGAAGATGTGGCCAGGTTGGCAGCACGGCACCAGTCGGCGCAACGGCTTTTGGATGACAGTCGCAAAACGCTGGATCGCTCGGAAGGCGAGGAAACCAAAGCCCGCAGCGCGGTTGAGGCGTCGCAGGCCGCATTAACCAAAGCATCGGTTGACTTTGAGGCGGCACAAGGGGCCGAAAATGCGGCTGTTAGCGCTGCGGATAAGGCCGAGGCCGCGCTGATTGCAGCGGATTCGGCACGCACCGAAACACAGGGCCGCGAGGCAGAAGCCCGCGCACAAAGGTCCGAGGCCGAAGGCGAAGCCGGGGCGTTGCGCGCCGAGGTGACTGCATTGGCCAAGCTGCTGGAACGTGACACCGCCGAAGGTGGTCAGGTGATGGACCAGATGCGGGTATCTTCCGGCTATGAAAAGGCTCTGGGGGCGGCGCTTGCCGATGATTTGCGCGCGCCAGTTGTGACGTTGGATGGCCCGTCTGGGTGGGTGCCGGTGGC
Source organism: Paracoccaceae bacterium (assembly GCA_019090405.1). GTDB lineage: Bacteria > Pseudomonadota > Alphaproteobacteria > Rhodobacterales > Rhodobacteraceae > NORP181. The sequence goes on along the minus strand of JAHRVZ010000295.1, from coordinate 3,214 downwards.
GGGCTATGGGTTCGATCAGCCTTTGCCCGAGGGTGTCGAACCTCTGGCCAACCATGTGTCGGGACCGGAAATTCTGGGCAGGCGGATCGCTCAGATTGGGTTGGTCGATGGTGATCAGGGGGGAAAATTACAGGCGGATTTGCGACCTGGTCAGCGGTTGGTGTCGATCGAAGGTGATTTGTGGCGTTGGGACGGCTATCGCGCCTGGGCCGAGGACGCGCCAAGTGCCGCAGCCCTGCGGCTGGAACAGCTGAACCGGCTTGAGGCGCTGAAACAGGAACTGGAACATGTAAGTGCACGGGCCGACGGCGCACGCCAAGCACATGAGTTGCTAAGCCGTCAATTGGCGCAGCACACCGAAGCTGACAAAACCGCCCGTGCTGCTCGGCGCACGGCAGATCAAATGATGGCAGATGCAGGCCGCGCCCTTAGCCGGGCCGAGGCCGATCGGAACCTGTCTCAGGGACGGCTGGAAACGTTGTCTTTGGCGGTCACACGACACCAAGAAGACGCAATGGCAGCCCGCACACAGGTCCGCGAGGCCGAGGTGGGTCTGGAAGATCTTGGCGATCTTGAAAGCGCACGCGGGCAGGTCGAAGACATCAAGCAAACCGTGCAAGCCGCCCGGATAACCATGCTGACGCGCCGGTCTGCATTGGACGAGGTCCGCCGCGAAGGCGAGGCCCGGACGCGTCGCGCGCAAGAGGTCACTAAAGACATCAGTGGCTGGCGGCACCGGCTTGAAACAGCGGACAAACGGATCGCGGAATTGGCGGAACGTAAAACCGCCACCGAGGTGGAATTGAAAGAGGCCAGCGCTGCACCGGCTGAAATTGTCGCCAAACGGGACGAATTGAGCAGCGCAATAGCGCAGGCTGATGCGCGCCGGGCATTGGCGGCAAACACGCTGTCCGAAGGCGAAGCCGCACAACGCGCCGCGGTACAGGCCGAACGCGAAGCCGAACGGCTGGCGTCAGAAGCCCGCGAATCCCGCGCCCGCGCCGAGGCGCGAAACGACGCGGCACGTGAAACTGTCGTTTATGCGGCAGAACGAATCGCCGAAGGCCAGCAGTTGACGCCGAACCAATTGCTGAATCAGTTGGATGCGACGCCGGATCAAATGCCCAACGCTGAAACTCTTGAGGCCGAGGTCAACCGACACAAACGCCAACGCGATGCGCTGGGCGCGGTGAACCTGCGCGCCGAAGAAGACGCGCGCGAAGTGCAGGAAGAGCATGACACACTGGCTGGCGAAAAGACCGACCTTGAGGAAGCAATCCAGACCCTGCGCCGTGGCATCGCCAGCCTGAACCGCGAAGGGCGCGAACGCCTGCTGACCGCATTCGAGCAGGTCAATGCTAACTTTTCTACCTTGTTCAAACATCTGTTTGGCGGAGGCGAGGCCAATCTGGTCATGGTCGAAAGCGACGACCCGCTTGAGGCTGGACTTGAAATCATGTGCCAGCCTCCGGGCAAAAAACTAAGCACGCTGTCGCTACTGTCTGGTGGGGAACAAACCCTAACGGCATTGGCGCTGATCTTTGGCGTGTTTCTGGCCAACCCGGCACCAATCTGTGTGCTGGACGAAGTCGACGCGCCATTGGATGACGCCAATGTCACCCGGTTCTGTGACCTGCTGGACGAAATGTGCCGCCAGACGGATACCAGGTTCCTGATCATTACCCACCATGCCGTAACCATGTCGCGGATGGACCGTTTGTTTGGGGTGACAATGGCGGAACAGGGCGTGTCGCAACTGGTCTCGGTCGATCTGAAAAAGGCCGAGGCGATGGTGGCCTGAACCGGGTCATGATGTATCACTCAATTGTGAAGAATTGGTCGGTAGCTTTGTGTCTAATGTGGCAAATGTTCCGTATTTTCCTTGTCAGTTTGATCGTCTGTATTTGTAACACCGCCTTGGCGCAGGATTGGTCGATGCGAACCGGTGACACCCGACTGTCTCAGGTCGAACTCCAAGACCTGATAAATGGGCAAACCTTAACATACTATGACGATGGTCAGTCCAAATATTCGGTCGGAGGGTCGTATTCGTACACCTATGCCAACAACGGAGGCACTGCTTTCGGGCGATTTAAAGTAGGTGCGGATGGCAAGGTCTGCATTGCTTTTGCCAATGGATTTGGTCGCTGTGACCTGTTTGTGCAAAACAGCGGGCGCCTGGTGATGCTGACCGAAAAAGGCGAACGTTTTCCAGTCCGGCCTGAATAATTGTTCAGCCCAAGTTAGGATCAGTTACAAACGCGACAACAATTCCGGTGTCGGCCAGGCATCAGCGACTAGCCCGACCCGAACTTGCTCTGTCTGAACCGCGATACGCGTGCGCGCGCCCAGAATTCCATCAACCTTGCCGACATCATGCCCCAGCGATTGCAGCTTTTGTTGCAGTTGTTTCATTTGCGACCCGCTTAGCCCAACATCGGGTTTTCCCGCGTTATAAATGCTTGCACCTTCCAGCCGATTGGCGAAATACGCGGCGGTCAGTACATAGACAAAGCTTTGATTCCATTCGAAATACACGTTGAAATTGGGATAGGCGATAAACGCCGGACCTTTGTGGCCTTGCGGCAAAATGATCGACGCCTGCGTGTTGCCATTCGCCAGCTTTCCCTCGCGTGGCATAACGCCCATCCGCGCCCAGTCGGAAACGGATTGTGTCTGGCTTGGCCCAGTAAGGGACCAGTCCAAATTTTTGGGAACAACCACCTCTTGTAGCCACGGTTCACCCGCGCGCCAGCCAAGATGCGATAGCATTTTTGCACCTGACATCAGAGCATCAGGTGCCGAAGTCTTTAACAACACCTTGCCGTCCCCGTCCCCATCGACCCCATTTTCTAGAATGTCACGGGGCAGCATCTGAACCATGCCGATCTCGCCCGCCCAAGCACCCGTTGTGCGCGCCGGGTCGAAATTGTTTTGTTCATACAAAGTAAGCGCAGCAAAGATTTGCGGGCGGAACAAATCGGGGCGTCGGCAGTCATGTGACAATGTAACCAGCGCATTCAGCGTGTTGAAATCTCCCTGAAAAGCACCATAGTCGGTTTCAAATGCCCAGAATGCCAACAACACGCCGGGGGACACGCCATAGGTTGTTTCGATCTGGTTAAATACGGCGGCGTATTTCTTGGCGGCCTTGCGGCCCCGGTCGATTCGGTTTTGCGAAATCAGGCGGCGAGAAAATTCAATGAATGGTTTC
>JAHRVZ010000294.1 GCA_019090405.1 Paracoccaceae bacterium | reverse complement strand
TTTTCAATGGCCGTGGTAAATGAACGCCTGACACGGTTCATTGCCGATAACGAATTACCGGTCATCGTGTTTGGTTTTGGCGACTGCACCGGCGGCGCGCAGGCCAGCTTTGTCACCCATCCCCTGGTGCAGACTTACTATGTTTCTGGCACCAACATGCCCTTTGCCGGACAGATCGTTGTGCCGTCCTATCTGCCCGTCACCGCGACCCTGTCCAACTATCTGTCGGCAAATGATGGTGCCATGCAAGGGCAGGTTTCTCACCCGTTCATCGCCGATCTGGATGAACAGCTAAAGGCGCTGGACAGCGATATACCCCTGCCCGCGCAGACCATTGAAACCGTGTTGGAAAATGAGCTTTCGGGCGGCGCACCGGTGGTTGGCGACGCGACCGATGACAGACAGGTACCGGTCGAAAAAGCCAAGATATTCCGGCCCGTTGAAAAACTGCTGATCTACGCGCGCGGCTGCACGGCGATGAAACTGATCCTGAAGGCGCGTGAACACGGGCTGAACGTCACGCTGATTGCCTCGGACCCGGATATGAAGGCGGCCCCGGCCAAAAGCCTTGGGCCCAACGACAATCTGGTCTGCATTGGCGGCAACACTCCGACCGAAAGCTATCTGAACGCAAATTCGGTGATCGAAGTGGCGCGGCTAAAAGGCGTCGACGCGCTGCATCCCGGCATCGGCTTTCTGTCAGAAAACCCGGATTTTGCCCGGCTTTGCGCGCGCAACAACATCAACTTTGTCGGTCCCAACATCGAGGCTATCGAGGCGCTTGGCAACAAATCAAACGCCATCAGCGCGGCCATCGCCTGTGGCGTCCCGGTCATTCCCGGCAGCCACGGTCCGATCCCGAAATCCATTGATGCCGGTCGGATCGCCAAGCAGGTCGGCTATCCGGTGCTGCTCAAGGCGGTGCATGGCGGCGGCGGCAAAGGCATTCACAAGGTCAAGGATTCCCAAGACCTGCGCAAGATGTTCCCGCAGGTGGTCCGCGAGGCGAAATCGGCCTTTGGCAACGGCGAGATTTACCTTGAGAAATGTATCGAATCGTTCCGCCATGTCGAGGTGCAATTCCTGCGCGACTCTTTGGGTAATACCAGAGTTCTGGGCATCCGCGACTGCACGATACAGCGGCAAAACCAGAAACTGGTCGAGGAAAGCGGATCGACCCTGTTGTCCGATACGCTGGAACGTCAGGTTCATCAGTACACCGAGAAACTGGCCGATTACGTTAAATATATCGGGGCCGGCACCATCGAATTCATTTTTGATCTTGCTGAACAGGCGGTTTATTTCATGGAAGGCAATTCGCGCCTGCAAGTTGAACATCCTGTAACCGAAGCGGTGACAGGGGTGGACATCGTGCATCGGCAATTTAACATCGCGGCGGGGCAAAGCATCGCTGATTTGAACGTTAATCCAACAGGTTACGCCATAGAGGTTCGGATAAACGCGGAAAAACTGATGCGGCGCGGCGATGACATTGAGGTCATGCCCAGCCCCGGCATCATCAAGCATTGTGTGATGCCCAAGGATGACAATGTCGAGGTGATTTCCATTGCCGGCAGCGGTCTGGAAGTCACGCCGTTTTATGACAGCCTGATCATGCAGATCATCGCCCATGGCAAGGATCGTCAGGACACCGCCCAAATACTGGCCCGCTATCTTGACCAAATGGAAATCACCGGAATTTCGACCAACATACCGATGATCCTGAAAATCCTTGAGGATCAAGTGTTCCTGTCAGGCGATTATGACCAAACGTTCTTTCCCGACTTCCTGCGTCGCGTCGATGTCGATCAGATAATCAGCGATATCGCCGAAGCGGCGGATCAGGACGGCCCTGAAACTGGTCTGGCCGATCTGTTGATCCCCGACACCGGTGAAATCAGGGTGCCCTCGCCGCTTTCGGGAATCTTCTATACCGCCTCGTCGCCGTTTGAGGAACCTTTTGTATCGGTAGGTGACGAAATCGACATTGATCAGCCGCTGTGCCTGCTGGAAGCGATGAAGGTTTTCAGCACGCTCAACCTGAAATCGCTGAACAATCCCGACCATCCGGTTTTTGGCGAAACCACCCGATACCGGGTGACGCGTGTCAGTGTTGGTGATGGTCAGCTTGTCTCACAGAATGATGCGCTGCTCATCGTTAAACCCATAACCGACGATCCCCCTCGCACATGAGGACTCGGTTTGGAACATATGCATTTAGCGGACACACACCACACCTGCGGGGTATCCGCATACCCGGCGACAACAAAGGAAAACCAGTCAGGTCAGCGTTGTCGAATAGGTGCAATATCTATGGACTTACCCCGACAAACGGCAGAAAATGCCTGTTCGGCGGGAACCCTTGTACCAATCCGGTATCGACATCTGCCCCTGAAAGGGGCGGGGCAACGGCCAAATATGTTTTTTGTGTCAGGAGCTGCCCCCTTTATGCGTGATACACACCCTACTTCGCCCTCAAATCCGCGGGTTTCACCGGTCAAAACCAGAGCCGCAACAAACCGACGCCGGGATCTGCTTCAGGCCGCGGCCAAGCATTTTCTGGAAAAAGGCTTTGCCGCCTCATCTATGCGCGCCATTGCCGCCGAGGCAAATATGAAGCCCGGTTCGATCTACTACCATTTTGATTCAAAATCGACACTGTTCGTTGAGGTACACAAAGTAGGCCTGATCAACATCAAAGAACGTCTTGAGGCGTCTTTGGAAGGTGTTGAAGGTGCCTGGGAGCGGCTTGAGGCAGCGTGCATCTCCCACCTTGAGACTTTGCTTGAGGGTGACGTGTTTTTTCAGGCGGTAATGAGCGAAACACCCAATCAATATGGCGACCAAGAAAAGGCCCAGATTGTTTTCCACCGTGACGCCTATGAGGCCATATTCTCTCAGCTTCTGAATGATCTGGATCTGCCTGTCGGCACCGACAGGCGCGATTTGCGCCTTATGCTGATCGGCGCGATGAACTGGGCCTTTAGCTGGTATCGGCCGGGGCGCGAACCACCCGAGGCGATCGCCCGAAAATATGTCGGGTTTCTCGCGAAACAACTCAGAAAAGACGAGGACTGACGGCCAATGCGAAAAAAAGGATATTCCAGCGCGTATTATGAAAAGGCGCTTGCTGAGGGGGATCGCGTTGCTTTGGCCCGTGCGATCACCGCAATCGAAAGCAATCGGGGCGATGCCACATCTGTTTTTCGCGCCATAAACGGCAAACAGACGGGCGCACAAGTCATCGGTATCACCGGTGCTCCGGGGGCTGGTAAATCGACGCTGGTCAGTTCCTATGTCGCTGAATTGCGCAAGCGCGGTCTTAAGGTTGGTGTCATCGCCATTGATCCGTCAAGCCCGTTTAGTGGTGGAGCCATTCTGGGCGACCGCATCCGGATGAGCGAACATGGCGCGGATGATGGTGTATTTGTCCGCTCGCTGGCCTCACGCGGGCATCTGGGCGGGCTGTCAAAGGCGACGGCGCATGTTGTCGATATTCTGGACGCCGCGGGTATGGATATCGTCATCATTGAAACCGTCGGCACCGGCCAGTCCGAGGTCGAAATCATGGAAATCGCCGATACGGTGGTGGTGGTTAGCGCACCGGGGCTGGGCGATGAAATTCAGGCCGTCAAGGCAGGGATACTGGAAATCGCCGATATAATGGTGGTCAACAAAGCCGACATGCCGCATGTGGACAGCACCTATCGCCAGCTCAAGGATGCGATTTCCTTTGGCCCCGCGCGCGCGTGGAAGGTGCCGATCGTCAAGACTATTTCAACAACCGGCACTGGGTTTGAAGAACTGGCTGATCTGATTGATGCGCATTTCCAAACCATCGACGAGGCAGTTCGCGAGAACGCTGCCGTCACCCGTATGCGCAAGGTCATTACCACCACGGCCACGCATTTCCTGAAACTCTGGCTGAAATCCGTTAGCCAAGAGCAAGTCAATGAACTTAGCGCACAAGTGCTGCGCGGCGATCTGGGGCTGGAACAAGCCTCGCGCATAGCCGCAAATCTGGCCGTTGAAACCGGCGAATTGAACACGAAAAAGCAAAAGGTAGAATCATGAGCAACACAGCTGTCCTATATGACGTCAAGGACTCCATTGCCACCATCACGCTGAACCGGCCCAAGGCGTTGAACGCCCTGAATATGGATCTGGTCGAAGGTCTGGTCACAGCAGTCGACAAGGCCGCCGCAGATACCGACGTGCGCTGTGTGGTGATTTGCAGCTCAAGCGAACATTTCATGGCCGGTGGCGACCTGATGATGTTCAAGAACTGGCGCGACCAGGGTATTTCGGTGGCGCAGGATCATCTGAACGAGGTGTTTGACGGCGTGCATGGCTCAGTTGAAAAGCTGAAAACCATGGACAAGCCGGTCATTGCCAGCGTTCAGGGGGCTGCTGCCGGTTTCGGCCTTAGCCTAATGCTGGCATGTGATTTGACGATTGCCGCCGATAACGCGGCCTTGTCAATGGCTTACATCCGTATCGGCACCACGCCGGATGGCGGTGGGTCGCACTCATTGGCCCGGATTGTCGGCACAAGAAAGGCGATGGAACTGGCCATGCTGGGGGAAAGTTTCGGTGCCGATGAGGCCAAAGACCTGGGCCTGGTCAACTGGGTTGTTGCCGCTGCCGACTTAAGCGCAGAAACAGCCAAGCTGGCCGCACGTCTGGCCAAATCCCCGACGGCCGCCCTTGGGCGGACAAAGCGGTTGATCAATCAGGCGCAGGACACACCACTAAGCGATCACCTGAAGGCCGAACAGGACAGTTTCTGCGCCTGCGTTGCCAACAACGATTTCGGCGAAGGCATCAATGCCTTTATCGAACGCCGCAAGGCCACATTTATCGGCGCATAATTACCGGTACCTGCCAAACGAAATACGACACGAAATACGACCGGCCAAAAGCCGGTCGTATTTGTTAGAAAACCAATTATTTCGTACGGATCAGATCCACCGCTTGCGGCGTTTATAGGATTTCAGGTTCTTGAACGACTG
>JAHRVZ010000293.1 GCA_019090405.1 Paracoccaceae bacterium | reverse complement strand
TACTGCCTCGTCCGTTTTTTTATTAACAGAAAAGCTAGCAGAGGTGATTCGTGAAAGGAAGGTCTTTGTTTACCGTCTGTTAGAGCGTGTTCTTAAAACCTCAGTTTAATCCGGACCGAGCCTATAACCTGGCCTTCGGGCTGAGCATCGAACTCTTTTCCAAGATAGGTCAGACCATAAAACGCCGAAGCATTTTTGCCTTGCCAGTTGATCCCAAGCCGAACGCGGTCGCGATGAGATGACAGGGTATATCCGCGATCCTTGGGCAAATACACGCTATCTGACACATAAGCGATATCCGCGCCTATCGTCACGCTGTACCCCGGTCCGGATTGATAAATCACCCGATAGCGCTGCCCGGAAACGGACTCGCGCGCAAAAAGCTCGCCGCGCCCGACTGATCCTATGAGAATGTCAGCGCCGACACGCACCAGTGTTTCATCTCCGGCGCGCAGTTCGCCAAACGGGCGAAACTCGACGCTTTCGCCAAGCCTGAATTTCCGACCGATTTCACCAACGGCCGTTGGACGGACCTTGTTTCCGATCTGAAGCGCCAGCACCTCTTTGCTAGGAGCGGGTACGTTGAACAACTTGTGCAATCCGGTTTGCAGATCATCCAGATGGGTTTGCGGGCCAATTATCACCAGATCGGCGCCCAGCGCATACTCAAAGCCCCGATTGGCGGCATGAGTGTGCAAGCCAAACGATAATGAGCCAGCATAGGGACGGTCCGCAAGATTGACGTCTCGCATATTCTCGGGCGCGATAATCTGCCCCTGAACGCGGGTTTCCAGCAATTGCCCAAGCTGCGACGGCGCTTTTCCGGTCCATGCTTTGTACCCATAGGCACGCGATACCGTCACCGACCCTGTGCGCCAGCGATCCTGCCCATCCCCAAACAGATCATTGGTGACCAGACGACCATAGCCCAAGGGTTTGCGGTTCAGAAGTCTGGCAATTGGCTGATGCGCAAAATGCGATGGCGGTTCAGATGCCGACACTTGGGGGGTCGCCGTTTCCGCGTTAGCAGTGGTTTGGATTGACAAGGTCAAAACCAATGTCGCCAGTGTATGTCGCAGCATAAATCGGTCCCGCATAATGCTCCCTCAGGGAGAGTTTGTACCAGTATCTACACGGTACCTCGACGGCTAGTGCGGATCAGTGGCAAAATCTGGTAATTTTTGCGGCGTTGCAATTTAGCGACCAGAGTTGGGCGTTTAGGTTGCAGGCTTTGTGGCGTTACACATTTGTGGGTTCATCGGGATCTGCCAGTACGCAGCCCGACAGGCACAGGAACTTATTTTGGGCTGGTCTCGATTGAAATAGGAAAACCGGTACTTTTAGTTTTGCCAAACACCTATTCAGCCATTGCGCTACCCTTATTCCAGAGCCTGCAAATACCAGAATAATCTGACAACCCTCAATTCTTCTTCAGTAGCACCCGCCGTACTTTCTCTTTCTGCGGGGAAGCCAGGTCAGTGAGTGTGCCAAAGGTTTCAAGCTGCGCTGACTGGACCGCAGCGGTATCCATGCGCAGGTCAAAAATTGCCACCCCACCTGAGACCAGCGCCTTGTCGATGAAGGGCAGATAGGAATCGACCGGATAATGGAAACCACAGGACAGAAAACTAACGACCAAATCGACGGGTGCTGCCGTTTCGGGCGGTTGATCACGGGGGTTAAGGGTCTCGATCGCGTTTCTTTCAACACCGTTATCTTCCAGCAACTGACGTGCCACAGCAAGTGACGAATAGGCAGCCCCTTCGGTCTGAAACCCAAAGTGACGATGTTCGTTAGCCTCAAGATCAATCAGCAAAACAGTTGCCGCCAAATCGCGCGCGGCAAATAGATCAAAAAAGGCGTACCCACAGCCGATATCGGCTATACGTTTCGGAGCAATAGATTTTAGGGTGTCCGCAAGACTTTGATATTCTCCATAGACCCTTGCGGCCGCCCGGCGTGCAATCTCGACCCCAAGTCGTGATACTTCTGCCTGAATCGGTCTGTTTTTGCCGTTTTGCCATGCTTTGATCACCTTGCCGCCCTTGGGCTGGTCATAAAGCACCTCTGAGCGTTGTAAAATAAGGTTGATCAGATCATCATTGGTTAACGATGACAGGTTCAATTGTGAAACTTTTGGGTCCGATAAAAGCTCTGCAAATTTTGGGACCAATGCCATCTGGGTTCTTCCTGCTGCTGAGTATCAATTTGATGGAAAGATAGGTCCATATTCTTCGTTACAAGTATTTCCCGCCAAGACAATCACCCGCATTTGGAATGCCCACAACTGCCGCAGGTCATGCAGCCTTCGACCATACGTAGATTGTATTGGCCACAGCTTGGACAGGCCTTGCCACGGGGCGCGTCCATGTTGACCACTTCGGCCTGAGGGTCGGTTTTCAGGCCCATACCTTCGCCTTCAATAAAGCCCGTTGAAATCAGGTGCCGTTCGATCACTCCGCCAATGGCCGCCAAAATTGAAGGCACGTATTTCCCGTGCATCCAGGCACCGCCGCGCGGATCAAACACCGCCTTTAGCTCTTCGACGACAAATGACACATCGCCACCGCGCCTGAAAACGGCTGAGATCATCCGGGTCAAGGCAACGGTCCAGGCGTAATGTTCCATGTTCTTGGAGTTGATGAACACCTCGAACGGGCGACGATGGCCGCCGTGCATCAAATCGTTGATCGTGATATAGATCGCATGTTCGCTGTCAGGCCATTTCAGTTTATATGTATTTCCTTCAAGAGTTTGCGGCCGGTCCAGCGGTTCAGACATATAGACTACTTCGCCGCCGGTGGCCGACACGGGCGGGGATTGAGCCGGGGTTTCTCCGGGCACAGCATCGGTTGTTTCCGAGACCGTCAGAACCGACCCGGTGATGTCGTTGGGTCGATATGTAGTGCAACCTTTGCAGCCTGAATCCCACGCCAGAACATAGACGTCTTTGAAGGCATCAAAGCTGATGTCTTCCGGGCAATTGATGGTTTTCGAGATCGAACTGTCGACCCATTCCTGCGCGGCGGCCTGCATTTTGACATGTTCCAGAGGGTCCAGCGTCTGCGCATTGACGAAATAATCGGGCAATTCAGCATCACCGAATTTGTCCCGCCACATCTGAACGGCATAGTCGATGACTTCTTCTTCGGTGCGGCTGCCGTCTTTTTGCAGCACTTTGCGCGTATAAGCATAGGCAAATACCGGCTCGATCCCGGAACTGACATTGCCGGCATACAGACTGATGGTACCGGTCGGCGCAATCGAGGTCAAAAGCGCGTTGCGGATGCCGTTTTGACGGATCGCATCACGCACATCTTCGTCCATGTGCAACATTGTTCCACTGGCCAGATAGGCCTCGGCATCAAACAGCGGGAATGCGCCCTTTTCGCGGGCCAGATCCACCGACGCCAGATAGGCCGCGCGTGAAATTGCATGCAGCCAGCGCCCGGTCTGTGCCGCCGCCGCGTCCGAACCATAGCGCAGCCCCAGCATCAGCAACGCATCCGCCAGCCCCGTGACCCCCAGCCCGATCCGGCGCTTGGCCTTGGCCTCGGCAGCCTGTTCTGGCAACGGAAATTTCGATACATCAACCACGTTGTCCATCATCCGAACTGCCGTAGTGACCAGCTCAGCCAAAGCCGCCTCGTCCAGTTCAGCCGCATTGCCAAACGGATCACTGACCAGTCGTGCCAGATTGATCGACCCCAACAGACAGGCGCCATAAGGTGGTAAAGGTTGCTCTCCGCAGGGGTTGGTCGCCGCAATGGTTTCGCAATAGGCCAGATTGTTGGCGGCGTTGATCCGGTCGATAAAGATCACGCCGGGTTCAGCAAATTCATAGGTTGCCTGCATGATCTTGTTCCAAAGATCTCGCGCTTGAAGGGTGTGATAAACCACGCCGTCAAACTGCAACTCCCATGGGCCATCGGCTTTGACGGCTTCCATAAACGCATCCGTCACCAGGACTGACATGTTGAACATACGCAACCGCACGGGGTCGGATTTGGCGCTGATAAACGATTCAATATCCGGGTGATCGCAGCGCATGGTGGCCATCATCGCTCCACGGCGGCTGCCCGCAGACATGATGGTGCGGCACATCGCGTCCCAGACATCCATAAACGACAACGGCCCGCTGGCGTCTGCCGCCACCCCCTGCACATCCGCGCCTTTCGGCCGGATGGTGCTGAAATCATAGCCGATGCCACCCCCCTGCTGCATGGTCAGCGCCGCCTCGCGTAGCATTTCGAATATACCGCCAATGCTGTCAGGAACCGTGCCCATGACAAAGCAATTGAACAACGTCACCTGCCGTGCTGTACCCGCCCCAGCGGTGATCCGCCCGGCTGGCAGGAATTTGAAATCTTCCAGAGCGCTGTAAAACCGGTCTTCCCACTTCGCCGGATCATCTTCGATCTGCGCCAGATCACGGGCAACGCGCCGCCAACTGTCTTGCACGGTTAAATCAACCGGAGTCCCATCTGGGCCTTTGAAACGATATTTCATATCCCAGATTTGTTCAGCGATGGGGGCAGCAAAACGGCTCATAGTGCGATTCTCATTTTGGATAGCAGGTAAACACCATACCGGAATTCGTCGATTATTCTACAACAGATTGCAGTCTGGCCATCATAAGATACTATATGGGCTGTGGCTTGGGGACGACTCTGTGGATAACACGCTAAACCTTATAAAACTAAGCGTCGGCAGCGAAAGCGTCGAAACCCAAGAGGC
>JAHRVZ010000292.1 GCA_019090405.1 Paracoccaceae bacterium | reverse complement strand
TCAAAGACCTATCCCGGTGGCAAGAAATGTTTTGAAAACATCCACCTGAACTTTCTTCCGGGCGTGAAAATCGGTGTCGTTGGCGTCAACGGCTCGGGTAAATCGACGCTGATGAAGATCATGGCCGGGCTGGACACCGAATTTACCGGTGAAGCATGGGTCGCTGAAGGTGCCAAAGTTGGCTATCTGCCGCAGGAACCCGAACTCGACACTAATCTAAGCGTGCGCGAAAACGTCATGTTGGGCGTGAAAGAGAAAAAGGACATTCTGGATCGGTACAACGATCTGGCAATGAACTATTCAGACGAAACCGCCGAAGAAATGGCCAAACTGCAAGACGAGATTGACGCCAAAGACCTTTGGGATCTGGATTCGCAGATCGACGTCAGCATGGAAGCCCTGCGCTGCCCGCCCGATGACGCCGATATTGCCACCCTGTCCGGTGGTGAAAAGCGCCGGGTGGCCCTGTGCAAACTGTTGCTGCAACAGCCCGAAATGCTGCTGCTGGATGAACCGACCAACCACCTGGATGCGGAAACAATCGCCTGGCTGCAACAACATTTGATGGATTACAAAGGCACGATCCTGATCGTTACCCATGACCGTTATTTTCTGGATGACATCACCAGCTGGATTCTGGAACTGGATCGCGGTCGCGGCATTCCCCATGAAGGCAACTATTCTGCCTGGCTGGAACAAAAGGCCAAGCGATTGTCTCAAGAGGCCCGCGAAGATAAATCCAAACAGAAAACGCTGGAACGCGAACTTGAATGGATGCAGCAGGGGGCCAAGGCACGTCAGGCCAAATCCCGAGCGCGGATCAATGCCTATAATGATCTGGTTGACCAGTCTGAACGCGAAAAACTGACCTACGCGCAGATCGTCATTCCAAACGGAAAACGGCTGGGTGGCAAGGTGATTGATGTTGAAAACCTGTCCAAACACATGGGCGATAAACAACTGATCGAGGATCTGACCTTTGCGTTGCCACCGGGCGGGATTGTTGGCGTGATTGGTCCCAACGGCGCGGGTAAATCGACTCTGTTTGGCATGCTGACTGGCCAACACGAACCAGATGCCGGGACAATCACTTATGGCGATACTGTCGAACTAAGCTATGTCGATCAGTCGCGCGATGATCTGAAGGCGGCTGATACCGTTTGGCAGGCGATCACTGGCGGTGCTGAGATCATCGAACTTGGCGATGCGCAGGTCAATTCGCGCGCCTATTGTTCGTCATTCAACTTCAAAGGCGGAGACCAACAGAAAAAGGTGGGCCAGCTATCAGGTGGTGAACGCAACCGGGTGCATATGGCGCGGCTGCTGAAAGAAGGCGGCAACGTGCTGCTGCTTGATGAACCAACCAACGATCTGGACGTGGAAACGCTGCGCGCACTTGAGGACGCTTTGGTAGATTTTGCCGGCTGTGCGGTGGTGATTTCCCACGACCGGTTTTTCCTTGATCGGATCTGTACGCATATTCTGGCGTTCGAAGGCGACGCGCATGTGGAATGGTTCGAAGGCAACTTTGAAGACTACGAAGAAGACAAAAAGCGTCGTCTGGGGGCTGATGCCCTGGAACCAAAACGCCTCAAGCACAAGAAATTCGTGCGCTAAAAACGCTCTGTCCGGGGCGAAAGATGGGTAACACCCACGCCCCGGCTGTCTAAACCTTAAACCGTGTGCCGTGCCCTTGCGCCCCGTTCGATGGCAGCGGCGTGCAGGCGATCAATGCTCAATTCGTATCGCATTTCTTCCAGCAGCCGCAGCTCTGTCTCGGCCAATGCACCATCTGCGGCGGCCACATCACAGGCCAGCGCATAAGCGGTTTCAAACAAACGTTCCGGCAAATCATCCCGGATCATTCCAAATAAAGCATCCAGACCGTCCTCTTGTTCAAACAGATCAAATACGATCTGGGAAACGACGTTCATTCTGTCGATATCATAATCTGCAAAAATCGGCAGGTTATTGACCGCCGACTGGATTTTCACCAACTCGGCCGTGCGAATGTTTTCATCTGATGCAGATACCGCAATCATCATTGCAACAAGACAATCCTGCGGGTTTAGGGCGTGCTGGGCGGTTTGGGTCACGGGATATGTCCTTTGAATTATCCACTATTCTCTACAGATTATTGACGACACCCCGCCAGCACAATAGGTAGCGGCGCAACGTCGCGCGCCTTTCGCGCGAATCCTATCCGGAGAGCACCCATGTCTGACCTGCGCACAGCCGCAATGGCGTCCAAAGCCTGGCCCTTTGATGAAGCGCGCAAGATACTCAAACGGTTCTCCAAATCCCCGCCGGAAAAGGGCTATGTGCTGTTTGAAACCGGCTATGGCCCGTCGGGTCTGCCCCATATCGGCACCTTTGGCGAAGTTGCACGAACCGCCATGATCCGGCGCGCATTTGAGGCGATCAGCGACATCCCGACCAAGCTCATCTGCTTTTCCGACGATCTTGACGGAATGCGCAAAGTTCCGGGCAATGTGCCGAAACCTGAAATGATGGAACCTTATTTGCAGCAACCGCTGACCAGTGTGCCAGATCCGTTTGGCACCCATGACAGCTTTGGTGCCCACAACAATGCAATGCTGTGCCGGTTTCTGGACACGTTCGGGTTTGACTATGATTTCATCAGTTCAACCGAATTCTATCGCTCTGGTCAGTTTGACGAGGTGCTGTTGCGCGCCGCCGAAAACTATGACGCGGTGATGGAGGTGATGCTGAAATCCTTGCGCGAAGAGCGTCGCCAGACCTATTCGATCTTTCTGCCGTTTCATCCGGAAACCGGCAAGGTGCTGTATGTCCCGATGAAAGAGGTCAATGCCGCCGAAGGTACAATTACGTTTGACGACGAAGACGGGCGTGAATGGACAGTGCCGCTGACCGGCGGCAATGTAAAACTGCAATGGAAGCCGGATTTCGGCGCCCGGTGGTCCGCCCTTGGCGTTGATTTTGAAATGTACGGCAAGGATCATTCGACCAACACGCCGATCTATGACAAAATCTGCCGCATTCTGGGCGCCCCTGCCCCGGCGCATTTTACCTATGAACTGTTTCTGGACGAACACGGCCATAAAATCAGCAAATCAAGCGGCAATGGCGTGTCCATCGACGAATGGCTGACCTATGCCAGCGCCGAAAGCCTGTCGTATTTCATGTATCAAAAGCCAAAAACCGCCAAGCGGATGCATTTTGATGTGATCCCCAAAGCGGTGGATGAATATCATCAACAATTACGCGCCTATCCGACGCAGGACATTAAGGCCCAGCTAAACAATCCGGTATGGCATATTCACGGTGGCGATGTTCCTGAATCCAACATGGTGGTTCCATTTGCCATGCTGCTTAATCTGGCATCGGTTTCCGCCGCCGAGGACAAGGCGCAGCTTTGGGGCTTTATCAATCGCTATGCCCCGGATGC
>JAHRVZ010000022.1 GCA_019090405.1 Paracoccaceae bacterium | reverse complement strand
CGAAGCCACGCGAACCGATCTTCTTCCGTGGTGGGTGGAGTGGGGGGGTGAGTGGAAGAAATGTGTTCCTCGGTCATCCGTCGCTCCGTCTTGTTGCCCAATCGGTTTAGACCCGACTCGGTTAACGAGCGGTGAATCAATTCAAATAAATCGAAATTTCTATGGAAATTGGTTTTAGACACCAAGTTGTGAAACCAAAACCATGAAGGCTAAGTTGCTGCGCCACCTACGGTTAAGCCATCCATCAACACAGTTGGTTGACCAACGCCAACAGGCACCCACTGGCCCTGTTTGCCACAATTCCCCATACCGGGATCCAGCGCCATGTCGTTGCCAAGTGCGCGAATTTGCTTCAGGGCAGTGGCGCCGTCGCCAATCAGTGTCGCGCCTTTGACCGGTGCGCCGACTTTGCCATTTTCTACGCGATAGGCTTCGGTGCATGAGAACACGAATTTGCCGTTGGTGATGTCGACCTGACCACCACCAAAACCAACAGCGTAAATACCGTCTTTGATTTCAGCGACCAAATCGGCAGGTTCCGCATCACCGCCCAGCATATAAGTGTTGGTCATGCGTGGCATCGGCGCATGGGCATAGCTTTCCCGGCGTCCATTGCCAGTTGGTTCAACCCCCATCAGGCGGGCATTCTGACGGTCCTGCATGAACCCAACCAGTATTCCGTCCTCGATCAACGTATTGCGCTGCGATGGGGTGCCTTCGTCGTCGACGGTGATTGATCCGCGCCGGTCCGGGATGGTTCCGTCATCCAAAACGGTGACACCGCGCGCCGCGATCTGTTGCCCCATCAGCCCGGCAAATGCGCTGGACCCTTTGCGGTTGAAATCACCCTCAAGGCCATGCCCGATGGCCTCGTGCAGCAGAATTCCGGGCCAGCCGGGACCAAGAGCCACCTCCATCACGCCTGCAGGTGCAGGAACGGCGTCAAGATTGACCGTGGCGATGCGCAAGGCTTCGCGGGCCTTGGCCTGCCAGTCGGTCGGATCAATCAGCCCGTCCAGACCAACTCGCCCGCCACCTCCGGCGGATCCGCTTTCTCGGCGTCCGTTCTGTTGCAGAATCACCGAAACATTCACCCGCGTCATCGGCCGCACGTCGCGCACAATGACGCCATCGGCGCGCAGAATTTCGACCTCTTGTATGGATGCGGCCAGAGTTGCCGAAACCTGTACAACCCTTGGATCAAGATCGCGGGCAAAGGCGTCAATCTCTCGCAATGTTTCGATTTTGACCGGGAACGACTGGCCAGAAATCGGATCATCGTCAGTATAAAGCCGCCGATTGGTGGGTTTTGGGCCATCTGCCCAAGTCCCGCCGCCTTCGCCAACAGCCAGACGCGCGGTTTCGGCGGCGCGACCTAGCGCAGCAGGGGACAGTTCGGTCGAATGGGCGTATCCGGTGACGTCATCGCGTACCGCCCGCAGACCAAACCCCTCGGATGCGTCATAGCTGGCTGTACGCAAACGCCCGTCATCAAACACCAATGCTTCGGATTTGCGCCGCTCTACGAATAATTCACCATCATCGGCCCCGGCAAGCGCGGATCGCAGCGTTTTTAGAGAGTCATCCAGTGGCAAAGACGAATCAAACGGGCGGAAAACGGCATTTTTCATGTTTTTGTGGTCCCATGATTTGATCTAAATCAACAAAAGCGTCCGTTTGACGCAAGCTGATGGCTTTATCTGATAGCCAGAATATGATTTTTAGCCACAACAAAGACAATGGGTCTGTGCTGTTTTGTAACGGCCCCCCGAATAAAAAGAATAATGTGATCAACCGATCAGGACATAAAATGAAGAATGCTTTGACTCTCTCGGGGCTTTTCGCGGCCCTTTCCGCGCTGCCTGCAACGGCACAAGAAGGGCTGAAGGCCATTGGCAAGCCCGTTGACGGGCTGATGGGCTTTCAGCCTCCGGTGACGGAACTTGCGCATCAACAGCAGTGGCTGGATAGTTTCATTTTGATTATCATCACGGTAATCACTGTATTTGTAACGGCCCTTATCCTTTATGTAATCTTGCGGTTTAATCGCAGGGCGAACCCAACCCCTGCTGGATTTACCCATCACACGCCAATCGAGATCGCCTGGACTGTGATTCCTATTGTAATACTGCTGGCCATTGGCGCCTATTCGCTGCCGGTTCTGTTCAACCAACAGGAAATTCCAAAAGGTGACATCACAATCAAAGTCACCGGATACCAGTGGTACTGGGGCTATGAATACGTTGATCACGAGTTCGGCTTTGAAAGCTTCCTGCTGGAAAAAGACGAATTGGTCGAGCACGGCTATGCAGAAGACGAATATTTGCTGGCAACGGATACGGCGGTTGTTGTGCCAGTCGGTGCGACTGTCGTCATGCAGGTGACTGGCGCTGACGTGATCCATTCCTGGGCCATTCCGGCCTTTGCGGTAAAACAGGATGGTGTCCCGGGACGTTTGGCAGAGCTGTGGTTCAATGTTGAACAAGAAGGCATTTATTTCGGTCAGTGTTCCGAACTTTGCGGCAAGGACCACGCCTATATGCCGATCACGGTCAAAGCTGTCAGTCAGGAAGCATATGATAAATGGCTGACCGGCGCGATCGAAGAGTATGCCGGGACCGCGCAGCCAATCGCTGTTGCCTCGAACTGATTTGTACGGTGCGCAAAACGCGCACCTTACAGCATGACCCGCAGGATGTGCATTTTGCACATCTGACTTTGGAAAGACCCTGATGAGCGACGCCAGTTACAACAGCAACCTCTACGAGAACGAAGCCAGCTTTGGCGACTATTTTGCCCTGCTTAAGCCACGGGTTATGTCGCTGGTTGTCTTTACGGCTTTGGTCGGGCTGCTGGCAGCCCCGGTTTCGGTTCATCCCGTCGTTGGATTTTCTGCGATTCTATTCATCGCAGTGGGCGGCGGCGCGTCGGGTGCACTGAACATGTGGTGGGATGCCGATATTGACCGCATTATGCTCCGCACCAAAAATCGCCCTATTCCGGCGGGCAAAGTGCGCCCCGAAGAGGCGTTGGCCATTGGGCTGACCCTTGCAGGGTTTTCCGTGGTCATGCTGGCGCTTGCGACCAATTTGCTGGCCGGGGCAATGCTGGCTTTCACCATCTTCTACTATGTCGTTGTCTATTCCATGTGGCTAAAGCGTTCGACCCCTCAGAACATCGTTATCGGTGGTGCGGCAGGAGCTTTCCCGCCAGTAATCGGCTGGATCGCGGCCACCGGGTCGATGTCGTTTGAACCATGGCTGATGTTTGCCATCGTCCTGATGTGGACACCACCGCATTTCTGGGCCTTGGCCTTGTTTATGCGTTCCGATTACGACGATGCAGGCATACCAATGCTGACAGTTACCCATGGCCGCCGCGTCACACGCGTGCATATCGTCGTTTACACCATCTTATTAGCCGTTCTTGCCATTGGGGCCGCTTTCTCAAGCTTTGGTGGCCCGCTATATCTGGCCGTGGCCGTGGTACTGAATGCCATGTTCATCTGGGGCGGCATTAAAATCTGGCGCCGCGACGAGGACATGTCAGAGGCAGACAACTTTGCCGTAGAGCGTAAGTTCTTTCGCCTGTCGCTGTGGTATCTGTTCGCCCATTTCAGCGCGATACTGGTCGAAGTCGGCTTACACTCTTATGGGCTTGGAGGCTGGGCATGAGCCTGAAACCAACGCATGAGCTGCATCACCGCCGGTTTGGTCGCAATCTTGGTGTCGCCTTGGTGCTGGCGGCATTGATTGCCGTGATCTTTGGGCTGACTGTGGTCAAAGTGACCAGCAACGGATTTCAGTTCTCCAACGCCGAGGAGCAGGGCTGATGGCGATGTCAGGCCAGAAAAAGACCGTGCTCCAATTGGTCAGCGTTGTCTTTGTGATGGGCAGCCTGGCCTGGGCGTCGGTGCCGTTCTACAACTGGTTTTGCAGTGTGACCGGCTTTGGTGGCGTGACGCAGACCGCCTCGACCGGTTCTGATGAAATTCTGGATCAAACAGTCACGATCCGCTTTGACGCCTCTCTTGATCGCAACATGCCATGGCAGTTCACACCAGTGGTACGTGAAATGGAACTGCGCATCGGCGAAACCGCTTTGGCCTTCTATGAGGCCTATAACCCTACGGATCGCCCTGTAGCCGGATCTGCCAGTTATAATGTGACGCCCTATGAAGCCGGTTATTTCTTCAACAAGATCCAGTGTTTTTGCTTTGACGAGCAATTGTTGCAGCCGGGCGAACGGGTAATGATGCCCGTGACGTTTTTTGTTGACCCGGAAATGGTAACTGACCGCGACGCGAAATATGTGCATACGATCACTCTTTCGTACACATTTTATGAAATTGATCTGCCCAAGGGCTATGCCGCCCTTGATCAGGTCCAAGAAACCAATTTGAACTAGGCCAACAGGCAGAGGGACGCTGTAATGGCACATGAGAAGAACCACGACTATCACATCCTACCCCCATCCGTTCACCCCTTTGTCGGGGCGGTGTCCGGGTTTTTGCTGCTGTTTGGCATGGTGCTGTGGATGCACGATATCACGCCTTATGTCTGCCTGATCGGGCTGGCCGGTGTGCTTTATACTATGTACGCATGGTGGGCCGAGGTAGTGGCTGAAAGCCATGAAGGCGATCACACTATGGTTGTGCGCATTGGGTTGCGGTATGGGTTTATCCTGTTCATCACATCCGAAGTGATGTTCTTTGCGGCCTGGTTCTGGTCGTTTTTCAAACATGCGATGTATCCGATGCAGGATTATGCCGGATCGGAATACACCGTGCCAGATATCCATGCCGTTGACGCGCTGCACCTGCCGCTGATCAACACGCTGGTTCTGTTGCTGTCAGGCTGTGCTGTAACATGGGCACACCACGCATTGGTTCATAGCAATGATCGCAAGGCATTGGTTCAGGGACTGGCGATTTCAATCGTTCTGGGCGTTGCCTTTACCGCGCTTCAGGCCTTTGAATACGCCGAATTGCTGTTGCATGATGGTTGGTCCTTTGGGGAAGACATTTATTATTCCAACTTCTTCATGGCCACAGGCTTTCACGGCTTTCACGTTATCATCGGTACGATCTTTCTGACCGTATGCCTGATCCGTGCGATCAAGGGTGATTTCACACCCGGACAGCACGTCGGATTTGAGGCCGCAGCATGGTACTGGCACTTTGTGGACGTGGTCTGGCTGTTCCTGTTCTTTGCCGTCTATCTTTGGGGTGCGCCGGCATAATCCCAAGTCATGGCATTTGCGGTTGAAAAACTGCACATACATCGTATCAAGCAAAGCGCGCAGGTTTCTTGCGCGCTTTGCCTTTTGCTCAAGGTCCGCACCTTATGCGCCGCGTCTTGTTTTTGTTGATTTTCGGTATCTCCGGCACCGCTGTGCTGGTGTCCCTTGCGCTTTGGCAAATGCAACGGTTGTCTTGGAAACAGGCTGTGATTGCTGAAATAGAGTCAAAGATTGACGCCGTACTTGTCGCATTGCCTGCCGACCCTGACCCGATCTCTGACAAATACCTGCCAGTCTTTGTCACCGGAACACTTGAACCGGGTGAATTGCACGTTCTGGTATCGGTCAAACAAAAGGGTGCCGGATACCGCATCATTTCTCCGTTTTTGACTGATGATGGCCGCCGGATATTGATTGATCGCGGCTTTACCAAAACAGAATACAAAACCGAAAACCGCTATCTGGGTCCGGCGACGATTACTGGCAATCTGCATTGGCCGCAGGAAATCGACAAATACACGCCAGTCCCGGATGCGGACAACTGGTTTGCCCGTGATGTGCCGGCCATGGCCGAGGCATTGGAAACCTTGCCAGTCCTGTTGATTTCTGTGACCAAAACCGACAACAATTTGTCCCCAATGCCGGTAGACACCAACCGTATTCCCAACGATCACCTGCAATATGCAATTACCTGGTTTTCGCTTGCCCTGATCTGGGCCACTATGACCGCCTATTTTATGTGGCGCACCCGCGCCCAACCCAAAGGCCATGAGACATGAAATACATCTCGACCCGTGCAAATGCCCCCGCGTTGAACTTTGAGGACGCAATGCTGACCGGCCTTGCGCGTGATGGTGGGCTATATGTGCCGGACAGCATCCCGCAACTCAGCCACGCCGACATCGCCGCGATGTCCGGGCTAAGCTATGAGGAAATCGCCTATCGCGTGATGCGCCCATTTGTTGGCGATACGTTCACCGACGACGGGTTTCGCGACATTATCAACCGGGCCTATGGCGGTTTTGACCACGCGGCGCGCGCGCCTTTGGTGCAACTGGATAGCAATCATTTCCTGCTGGAACTGTTTCACGGCCCAACGCTGGCGTTCAAAGATTTTGCCATGCAGTTGATTGGCCAATTGTTTCAGGACGCTTTGGGGCGTCGTGGCGAAAGAGTAACCATTGTTGGCGCCACATCCGGTGACACCGGTTCCGCCGCAATCGAGGCATTTCGTGGATTGGACAATGTGGATGTGTTTATCATGTACCCGCATGGCCGCGTGTCCGAAGTACAGCGCCGCCAGATGACCACACCAACCGAATCTAATGTTCACACCTTGGCCGTGGATGGGGATTTTGATGATTGTCAGGCGTTGCTTAAGGACATGTTCAACGACTTTGAATTCCGCGATACCGTCAAACTGGCCGGGGTCAATTCGATCAACTGGGGCAGGGTGCTGGCGCAGGTGGTGTATTACTTTAGCTCTGCCGTGTCGTTGGGTGCGCCTTACCGTCCGGTTAGCTTTACGGTTCCGACCGGCAACTTTGGCGATATCTTTGCAGGCTATATTGCCCGTCGCATGGGTCTGCCGATTGAACAGTTGGTCGTTGCCACCAACCACAACGACATTCTGCATCGTTGCATCAGCGGGCAGGGATACCACGTTGGCAAAGTTCTACCCTCAATCAGCCCATCCATGGACATTCAGGTCAGTTCGAACTTTGAGCGGGTGTTGTTTGATGCCTATGGCCGTGACGGCAAGGCGGTAACGCAATTGATGGACGAACTGAAATCCGGAGGCTTCACTGTCAGCCAGGGAGCACTGCAGTACCTGCAAGAGAATTTCACCTCGGATCGGGTGTCTGAGGAACAAACGCGCGCCTGCATGTCAAGGACGCTGAAATCCAGCGGTGAACTGCTATGTCCACACTCGGCTGTTGGCGTAAATGTAGCTCAGGACAAGCGTGATCCCAACGTGCCGATGATTACATTGGCCACGGCGCACCCGGCAAAATTCCCGGCTGCTGTCACCGAAGCAACGGGCGTGCATCCACCTCTTCCCCCGCGCATGTCTGATCTGTATGACAGACCGGAACGGCTGACCCGGATCGCGCGTGATCTGACAGCGATTGAGGATCATATCAAAGGGCAAATCGCCAAGTGACAGTACAACAACACCAACTCGCCAACGGCTTTCGCGTCGTTAGTGAAAACATGCCCGGACTGAAATCTGCGGCCATTGGCATCTGGATCAACGCCGGAGGCCGCCATGAACGGGTCGAGCAGAATGGCATCGCCCATTTCCTTGAGCATATGGCATTCAAAGGCACCAAAACCCGCAGCGCTTTGCAGATCGCCGAGTCAATCGAGGACGTCGGAGGCTTTATCAATGCCTATACCAGTCGCGAAGTGACAGCCTATTACGCACGGGTGCTGGAAAACGATGTGCCGCTGGCGATGGATGTGATTTCCGACATCGTACTCAACCCGGTGTTTGACCCGGCCGAAATCGAGATCGAGCGCGGGGTGATCCTGCAGGAAATTGGTCAGGCGCATGACACACCGGACGATGTGATTTTCGACTGGTTGCAGGAAGAAAGCTATCGCGGTCAACCTCTGGGTCGCACCATTTTGGGTCCAACCGAACGGGTCAGCGCGTTTTCACGTGCTGATTTGTCGGGGTTTGTTGACGAACATTATGGGCCTGGTCAAATGATCCTGTCGGCGGCTGGTGCGGTGGACCATGATGAACTGGTACGCACCGCCGAGACATTGTTTGGCCATCTAAAGCCCAAAGCTGACCGTGATATTTTGCCCGCGCAGTTTATTGGCGGTGAAATGCGCCAGACCAAAGAATTGGAACAGGTGCATTTTGCGCTGGCGATGGAAAGTCCGGGTTATCGTGATGATGCGATCTATACCGCGCAGATCTATGCAAGCGTTTTGGGTGGCGGCATGTCTAGCCGCCTGTTTCAGGAAGTACGCGAAACGCGCGGATTGTGTTATTCGATTTTCGCCCAGACCGGCGCCTATGCCGATACCGGCATGACTACGATTTATGCGGGCACCAGTGCCGCCCAAATCGGCGAGTTGGCAAATATTACCATCGACGAAATGAAACGCGCCACCAGCGATATGAGCCCACAAGAGGTCGCACGAGCGCGCGCGCAGATGAAGGCCGGCATGCTGATGGGTCTTGAGAGCCCGTCAAACCGGGTCGAACGCCTGGCGAGGCTGGTGCAAATCTGGGACGAGGTGCCGCCGCTTGAGGAAACCGTGGCACGTATTGATGCCGTGACCACCGGAGACGTGCGTGATTTTGCCGAGACCATAGCAGCGAGGGCGCCTGCAGCTCTTGCGCTTTATGGTCCGATTGATGGCGCGCCTTCGTTGGCGGACCTACAGGAGAGGCGTGCCGCCTGAACGTGACCTTATGTTGTTGACCAAACGCAAACCGAAGATCGAAACCGAGCGGCTGACTCTGCGTCCGCCGGTTCATTCCGATTTTCGCGCATGGGCCGCTTTGCGTATGGACAGCCAAGAGTATTTGATCCCGTGGGAGCCGGTCTGGTCTATTGACCACCTGACACGCAAGGCTTTTGCCAACCGGGTTCATTGGGCGCAGCGATCCATTGCCAATGGATCCGCGGTGCCTTTGTTTGTGTTTCGCCGCACTGACGAGGTTTTGCTTGGGGCGATTACCCTGGACAATATCCGACGGGGCCCGGCACAAGCCGGAACATTGGGGTATTGGACGGGCCAGGTCTATGCCCGGCAAGGGTATATGCAAGAAGCAATTGGCGCGGTTCGCCATCATGCGTTTTCCCAGCTTGACCTAAGCCGAATAGAGGCCGCGTGCCTGCCGGAAAACGCCGCATCGCGTGGATTGCTGGAAAAATCCGGTTTCAAATACGAAGGCGTTGCCCAGTCCTATCTTCAGATAGCCGGACGCTGGAGGACGCATGTATTGTATGCAGCGTTGCGCAGTGACCGGCGCGGCAAGACCGACGCAGGCTAGGCGCGATCGTCCGCCCTGCGGGCGTCCTCGCGAATTTCTAGGTTCCGCCCATCGCCGTTTCAGACAGAATGACCAACGGGCGTTCTGAGGTTTCAGCCAATGCAACAGCAAGACCCGCCGCCCCAGATGGGGTAGTCGAAAACCCAGCGGTTTCAGCCGCTGCCACAGCGGATTTAGCCTGTAGTTCCGATATGGTGACAAATCGGTCTGCCGCATCGCGCAAAATTTCAAAGGCCAGCAACGAGGCGTCTTTGCAATCCAGTCGCCCCATGTCTGAAACAGGACCACTGACCGTGACCAATTTTCCAGCAGCGACACTTTCAGCTAGGCAAGGGGCGGCGGTGGGTTCAACGATGATAATTTCGGGTTGTTCACGCCAGTTCAGGCGGATCATATAGCTGATGGCAGCAGCCAATCCACCAACCCCGGCCTGCAGATAGACCCGAGTGGGCCATTGCCCGCGTGTTTCAAACGCGGCCCGCATTTCTTCGGCCATGACAGTATAGCCTTCCATAACCAAATGTGGGGCATGCGTATATCCGGGCCATGATCCATCAGCCAGATGAATGCCATCGTTTTGGGCTGCATCCGCCATGGCGGCAATGATGCTGGCCTCGTATGTGTCGCCGGACCGCACGACTTGGGCGCCTTTGGCGCGCAGACGTTGCGCGAATTCTTCGGGGACAGGCGTGGCCAGATGCACCCGCGCGCAGGCACCAAACAATGCTGCACCTGTGGCAACCGCCAGTCCGTGATTTCCGGCACTGGCACAAATGAATGTCAGGGATTTGGCCTTGTCCTGCATCTTATCGGCTAACAATTCTGCTGATGTTATCGGCGTGCCGATGGTTTCTTTGATCATCTGGCCAACCGCATAAATACCACCCAGCGCTTTGAACGCGCCCAATCCCATGCGCGCGCTTTCGTCTTTGATCAAGACATGGCGGTTCTTAATAACGGCATCTACCAATGGCGTTGACGCATAGACCGAGCATGCTTTCAGCAGTTCCAAAGGGCGGGTGGGATCGAATGTTGGTTTGTTTGTCATTTATACGTAACACCTTGAGAACCGGACCGGTGACAGGTTTTTTGCATAGTTTCCAAACTCTGCCAAGCGGGCGTCGGTCATTGACAATTTCTGCGCTGCCGTGATCGGTAAAGCGGAAGTATGATCAAAATTGCACCTCAGGTTTCTGACGGATGAAGATTGAACCGGCTTGCGTTTGCCCCGTTCTTTGGGTCATGAAATGACATGTCACTAAATCCAGCCGATGAATCCTTTACTGCGCAGTTGCGAAAAGTAGTTTCCGCCGACGTTTTGCGCCCGGTCGAGCCACGTTATCTGGAAGAGCCGCGCGGGCGTTATGCCGGACAAGCTGGCGTTCTGGCCCTGCCGCGAACTGTTGACGAAGTGTCCGCTTTGGTTCGGTTTGCAAATTCTAAGCGGGTTGGCGTTGTCCCTTATGGTGGTGGCACTGGTCTGGTTGGTGGGCAGGTCGCCCCTGACGGACCGCTGCCAATGATCCTGTCGCTTGAGCGAATGTCGGCTATTCGCGCGGTTTATCCGGATGAGAATATCCTGGTCGCCGAAGCAGGGGCCATTCTGGCAGAGGTTCAGGCAGCAGCGCAAGATCATGACCGATTGTTCCCGCTTTCACTGGCCTCTGAAGGGTCAGCGCGGATTGGAGGCAATCTTTCAACCAATGCAGGCGGTGTGAATGTGCTGCGCTATGGCAATACCCGCGATTTGTGTTTGGGGCTAGAGGCCGTGTTACCCGATGGCCGAATATGGAACGGGCTGTCACGATTGCGCAAAGACAATACCGGATACGATCTGAAAAACTTGTTTGTTGGGGCCGAAGGCGCACTTGGCGTCATCACAGCCGCGTCGCTAAAGCTCGTGCCTGTACCCGCGGCAATGGGCACGGCAGCGATCGTTGTGCCGTCACCCAGGGCTGCGCTGGATCTGCTGGGTTTGGCAAAGTCACACATTGGCGACGCAATCAGCGCGTTTGAGCTTATCAATGGGCAGGGACTGGCATTTCTGACTGAAACCTTGCCGCAGGTGCGTCAGCAATTTGACGACCCGCCTGAATGGTATGTGCTTATTGAGGTCGGTCTGGCCAAAGGCGCTGATCCCGAGGCAGCTTTGGCTGATCTGTTCGAAGTCGCGTTAGAGGCGGGCTTGGCCAGCGATGGGCTGATTGCGCAATCACAAACGCAGCGGGCTGAGTTTTGGTCAGTGCGTGAAAATATTCCATTGGCAAACCGGCGGATTGGGTCTGTGGCCAGTCACGATGTGTCGATCCCGATCAGTCTTATACCCGAATTCATTAACCGAGCCTCTGACATTGTTGCAAGGTTCGGGGATTTTCGGGTGAACTGCTTTGGGCATCTTGGTGACGGGAACCTGCATTACAATATCTTTCCCACCGTGGGGCGCAGTCGGGCGGACTATGGCAACAAAGGCGATGAAATCAAACGTGCCCTGCATGATTTGGTGAATGAAATGGACGGATCGGTCAGCGCTGAACATGGTATTGGACGCATGAAGGTTGATGATCTGAACCGCTATGGCGATCCGGTTGGATTGGATATCATGCGGGCCATCAAGACAACGCTTGATCCGAATGGAATTATGAACCCGGGCGCGGTGCTGAACGCAACATAGCAGGCGTTTTCTTTGAAAGAAAACGGACCGGAAAATTTCAAATTTTCCGTTGCGACCGTTGGATAATCTTGCGTGGTTTTCGCGTGAAACCAAAGACCGTTAGTCGCCTTCAAATTCACACAGAACGTGGACATCCATACCCATATCTTCAAGCACTTTGCGCCCGCCAAGGTCTGGAAGGTCAATCACGAACGCGCATGATATAATCTTGCCGCCCAGCCGCTCGACCAGTTTGATACCGGCTGCTGCTGTGCCGCCAGTGGCCAAAAGATCATCGACCATCAGGATGACTTCGCCCGGCTGAATGGCGTCATCATGGACTTCCATGATCGCCTGACCATATTCCAGCGTATAGTCCTGACTGATCGTCGCCCCCGGCAGTTTGCCCTTTTTACGGATCGGCACAAAACCAACGCTAAGCTGGTGGGCGATTGCACCCCCAAGGATGAAACCACGCGCCTCAAGACCCACAACTTTGTCGATACGCTCACCGGCATAGGGGTGCAGCATCTGATCAATTGCCATGCGAAACCCGCGTGGATCAGCGAACAGGGTGGTGACGTCACGAAACATGATGCCTTCATGGGGGAAATCCACAATGGTGCGAATATAGTCACGAACGTTATGGGATTTGGGCATCAGTCTGCTCCGGCCATTGGGATTATGCCGTTAGGGGTGTGACTGATGGGCCAAACAGTTGCAAGGGTCTATCAGACAGGGCGACGCAGGATCGCAGTTGCAAACCCCATCCCGATCAAAGCAACCCCGCCAACGCGGGTTAGTCCGGTAATCACCGAGCGTCGTGCAATGGTGCGGCGCAAACTGTCTGCCAGCAACGCATAGGCCAGCGCGTTCAGGGTTGCGAGGCTAACGAACGTCGCAATCAGGATGCCAAATTGGGCCATAAGCGGCAGGTCCGGCGTCACGAATTGCGGCACAAAGGCAATGAAAAATGCGATGGATTTTGGGTTCAGCGCGGTCACTGTCGCCGCATGGCCAAAAACATTCCCGGCTGTCACGTCGCGTCCAGTCGTAATGCCATCCAATCCACCCGAGGGCGCGCTGCGCAATAGTTTGATACCCAACCAGACCAGATAAGCCGCGCCCACCCATTTCAGAACCGTAAACAACGTCGCCGAGGCCAGAACCAGCACTCCTAATCCGGCAAGCGAGGCCGTCATGGCAACCAAATCACCAAGAGCAACCCCGGCGGCGGATGCAATCGCCACACTGCGCCCTTTGGTCAGTGCATAGCTAAGAACCAACAGGACCGTGGGGCCGGGGATCATCAGTAGGGCAACAGAGGCGGCGACGAATGTGAGCCAAAGATCAAAGGGCATGAAATTTCCTTGGGAAAACGGGTCTTGATGCTAAAGCACACGCCCAGCAACAGCGCTTAGTTTGGCAACCAGATCGGGGTCACGCGCCTCGGGTGCCGTGAGGATCGCATATTCAAGCGCCCGGTCACAGCCATGCGGGCAGGGCGGTCGGTCCGGGCCAAGCAGCGCAGGCAAACGTGCGACAAGGTTGCGCCCCTTGTCAGCATTGCTGGTCAGGGTGGCGATGATTTGGGTGATATCAACGGCACCATGGTCAGGATGCCAGCTGTCGAAATCGGTGATCATCGCGACTGAGGCGTAACAAAGTTCGGCCTCGCGGGCGAGCTTGGCTTCGGGCATGTTGGTCATGCCTATGACGTCGCAACCCCAGCTATCACGGTACATTTTGGATTCGGCCACAGTGGAAAATTGCGGCCCCTCCATTGCCAGATACGTTCCGCCCCGATGTACGGTGATCCCGGCATCCTGCGCGGCCTTTTCGCAGGCATCTCCTAGCCGGGGGCAGGTCGGGTGGGCGATGCTGACATGGGCAACACAGCCAGTCCCAAAGAAACTTTTCTCGCGGGCGATTGTGCGGTCAATGAACTGATCTACAACAACAAAATCACCGGGTGCCATATGTTCACGGAATGATCCGCAGGCGCTGATACTGATGACATCTGTGACGCCCAGCCGTTTCAACACATCAATATTGGCGCGGTAGGGAACGGTCGATGGCGAATAGACATGACCGCGCCCGTGACGCGGCAAAAAGGCCATGTCGATACCGTTCAGTGTTCCCGTCAGGATTGCATCTGACGGGTCTCCCCAAGGGGTTTCAACCGGCGTCCAGCTAGCGTTTTCAAGCCCCTCAATCTCATAAAGACCCGAGCCACCGATGATGCCGATTTTGGTTTGTGTCATGTCGTTGCCCTTTGCGCTGTTGGTGGTGACAATAGCGGGGGCATTGGTGAAGGAAAGAGGTTAATCTGATCGGGCGATAACGTGTCGGTTATCACGCCATTGCATGAAATTTCGCCACTGAGGCGGGTCTTTCTTGTGTTTTTTGCGCGGCGCATAGGCGGTTTGCAAGAAGTGGTATGGATTTATTCACTAACTTACCCTATTTGCGCGCCATGCCGCGCGTGCAGAGTTATTTTTAGGACATTATCCGATGACCCGATCCATAGTGGCGTCTTTCGCCAAACGCATTGTCCTTCCTGATCTTCGGTGGATGCCTGACGACCGGCTGACCCCTACACGATTGGGGATCGAATTGCTGTCGGGGCTGACCGTTGCGCTGGCGCTTGTGCCCGAAGCGGTGGCATTTGCCTTTGTCGCCGGGGTTCATCCGTTGGTTGGCCTTTATGCGGCGTTTCTGGTCGGGCTGATAACCGCACTGATTGGCGGGCGACCGGGGATGATTTCGGGGGCAACCGGCGCGTTGGCCGTGGTTATGGTGGCCTTGGTCGCGCAGCATGGAGTTGAATATTTGTTTGCGACCGTCGTGCTGATGGGGCTTTTGCAGATGTTTGCCGGGGCCATGCAGTGGGGCCGGTTTATCCGGTTGGTGCCGCACCCTGTGATGCTTGGCTTTGTGAACGGTCTGGCAATTGTTATTTTTCTGGCTCAGATGGGCCAGTTCAAAGTGCCCGGCAGCATGGAATCTGCGGGGCACGGGCTAAGTGGCGGCGAATGGCTGTCAGGTACCCCGCTTTATCTGATGCTAAGTCTGGTGGCGCTGACGATGGCGATCATCTGGGTCATGCCGCGTATTTCGCGTGTAGTTCCGGCGCCTTTGGTTGGGATCGGCATTGTCGCCGCGATTGTTATCGGGCTGGGGCTGGATGTGCCCCGGGTTGGTGATCTGGCCTCGATCAAGGGCGGATTGCCAGAGTTTCATATTCCGACGGTGCCGCTGAATTGGGATACGTTCCGGATTATCCTGCCGTATTCGGTTATTCTGGCGGCGATTGGCCTGATCGAAAGCCTGCTGACGCTGAACCTTGTGGGTGAAATGACCGGCAAACGTGG
>JAHRVZ010000291.1 GCA_019090405.1 Paracoccaceae bacterium | reverse complement strand
TGTTCAATGATGCCGTGGCGATGACCGGCGGGCAGGGCAATGAAGGCGGGCTTTCGGCGCCACGCATTGTGGCCGAACTGGCGGCGATGGGAATTGAGGATATCGCCATTGTCTATGACGAAAAGGAAGACGTTGATTTCAAAGCGTTTCCAACCCATCTGAAAACATATGAGCGGGCGCATCTGATGAATGTGCAAAAACAGCTTTCTAAGACGCCGGGTGTAACGGCGATTGTCTATATCCAGACCTGTGCTGCCGAAAAACGTCGGCGCCGTAAACGCGGATTGTTCCCCGATCCGGATCGCCGGGTGTTTATCAATACGGACATCTGCGAAGGTTGCGGCGACTGCGGCGTTCAATCCAATTGCGTGTCGATTGTGCCGGTTGAAACTGAACTGGGCCGCAAACGGGCGATTGATCAATCGTCCTGCAACAAGGATTTTTCCTGCTTAAACGGGTTCTGCCCGTCTTTCGTGACGCTAAAAGGGGCCACGGTGCGCAAAGAAGCAACCACCGAACTGGACCTGCCCGATTTGCCGATGCCGACGATTCCACAGATAGATGGCACCTTTAACGTGGTGATCACTGGCGTTGGCGGTACTGGTGTTGTCACCATCGGTGCCGTGTTGGCGCAGGCTGCACAAATCGACGGCAAAGGTGCCGGAATGATGGAAATGGCCGGGTTGGCGCAAAAGGGCGGTGCGGTGCAAATCCATTGCCGTATCGCCAATGATCCTGCCGATATTAGTGCCATTCGGGTCGCCACCGGCGAAGCGGATGCGTTGATAGGCGGTGATCTTGTGGTGTCGGCGGGGGCCAAAACGCTGGGCCTGACCCGGGTTGGGCGCACCGGGGCCGTGGTGAACAGCCACGAAATTATCACCGGCGATTTCACCCGGGATACGGAATTCACCCTGCCAATAGAACGCATGGAACTGGCCCTTGAGGCGCGGCTTAAGGATGCGGTGTCTCTGTTTGATGCGTCTGATTTGGCCAAAGCGACGCTTGGGGATTCAATCTTTTCCAACATGATGGTGTTTGGTGGGGCTTGGCAGCGCGGGTTGCTGCCTCTTAGCCTTGAGGCGATGACAGAGGCGATTACCTTGAATGGCACATCTGTCGAGCGTAACCTGCGGGCCTTTGATATTGGCCGCTGGGCGGTTTTGCATCCCAAAGAAGCAACCGCGCTTACCCAGTCCAATGTGGTTGAACTTCCCAAAACGCTGGACGAGAAAATAACATTTCGGGCCGATCAACTGGTTGAGTATCAGGGCAAACGACTGGCAAAACGCTATCGCAAGATGGTTGATGCCATTGATGACCCGGCCATCAGGGAATCCGCAGCTTTGGGCTATCACAAACTGCTGTCCTACAAGGACGAATACGAAGTCGCCCGTTTGATGCTGACGACACAGCAAAAGGCGGCTGCCGAATTTGACGGTGATTTCGAAATGTCGTTCCATCTGGCCCCGCCAATATTTGGCGGAACCGAGCCAAACGGGCGCCCGAAAAAGCGGGAATTTGGCCCGTGGATGGCGACGCCTTTGAAAGTATTGAAATCTTTCAAAGGATTACGCGGAACGCCTCTGGATATCTTTGGCTATTCGGCTGAACGCAAGATGGAGCGTTCTCTGATCCGGCAGTACGAACTGGACATGAAAAATGTTCTGAAGAAAACCACGCCTCAGACTCGGGATGCGATTGCTGCACTGGCGGCGTTGCCGCTGGATATTCGCGGATTTGGACCGGTGAAAGTCGCGTATGAGACCAAGGCGGCAAAGCGACGCGAGGAATTGTTGGCCGCTATCCGGGATGGTGGGGCTGGTCTGGCCAATGCCGCTGAATAGAAACAATCGGAAAATTGCGATTTTTTTGGTCGGTTTTGCCCGGCTGTTTTACCGTAAGAAAACCGTTACAGAGCTGGTATATCCATAGTTTCAAATGGCGGAGATTCATATGCCTGCGTTTCGACCGTTTACCAGTGAAATCAGCTATGCCAGTTCTGCCAGCACCAAAAGCGGGCGGGCGCTGATCCGGGTTATTGAAAACGCGTCAGGGCGATTGCGGCTGATCCAGCGGGCAGATGGCTATCAGGATGACATTTCACACGGGCAAGATTTCTGGGCGGTTATGGCTGATCGCTATGGGCTGTCGCTGGACGTGGTTGGCGGGTCGTTGGACAATATCCCCAGGAATGGCCCGCTGATCGTCATTGCGAATCACCCTTATGGGATATTGGACGGATTGATGATGGGGCATATCTTGTCCCAGACACGCGGTGATTTCAGGATTTTAGCGAACAACGTGTTTCAGGGTGACAAACGGCTGAACACCGCCATCTTGCCGATTTCATTTGAAGAATCCCGCAAGGCGCAGCTTGGCAATATTCAAACACGCAAGGCGGCATTGAACTTTTTGGCAACAGGAGGGGCCGTGGGTATTTTCCCCGGTGGCACGGTCAGCACGGGTACGCGGGTATTTTCGCACCCAATGGATCCGGGCTGGCGCCACTTTACCGCGCGGATGGTCGCACGGTCCTCGGCGACGGTGGTGCCGTTGTTTTTTGATGGCCACACATCAAAAATGTTTCAGATTGCCAGCCACTTACATCCAACATTGCGTCTTGGGCTGTTGATCCGTGAATTCAGAAAGCGCGTGGATTGTCCGGTGCAAGTGGTGATTGGCAAACCCTTGGGGCGTGACATTCTGGACCCTTTGGCCAAACAGCCCAAAGCGATGATGGATTTCCTGCGCAAATCCACGTATGAGCTATCTCCGACACCGCTAAAGTCTTATGACTATGGCTATGAATTTGAGGACAGGCATCGGGCCTGAAATGCTATGGCAGTTGGTATATTTGATTCTGGGCTGGGCGGGTTGACCGTTCTTGATGCTGCGCAAACGCGTCTGCCAGACGTGGATTTCCTTTATTTCGGTGATAGTGCCCATGCGCCATACGGCGTGCGCGATGCGGATGATGTCTATAATCTGACCCGTGCTGCGGTCCAACACCTGTGGGATCGCGGATGTGATCTGGTGATTCTGGCCTGCAATACCGCAAGCGCTGCCGCCCTGCGCCGCATGCAGGAAGAAGGATTGCCAGACGGCAAGCGGGTGCTTGGGGTGTTTGTTCCGCTAATCGAGGCGCTGACAGAACGGCAATGGGGTGACAACAGCCCACCCCGCGAAGTGGCGGTGAAACATGTGGCCTTGTTTGCGACACCTGCAACCGTGGCCAGTCGCGCGTTTCAACGGGAATTAGCGTTTCGTGCCATAGGTGTAGACGTCGAAGCTCAGGCATGCGGCGGGGTTGTGGATGCCATCGAAGAGGGTGATTCCATCCTTGCCGAGGCATTGGTGCGCAGTCATGTGGACGCGTTAAAGCGTAAGATGCCTGAGCCACAGGCCGCAATCTTGGGCTGCACGCATTATCCGTTGATGCAGGATGCCTTCAAAAAGGCTTTGGGGTCTGAGGTTAAGGTATTTAGCCAGGCTGAATTGGTCGCGGAATCGCTTGCTGACTATTTGGGTCGGCATCCTAATATGCTGGGCAGTGGTCAGGCCGGTTTTCTGACCACAGGAGATGCGGCGCGGGTAAGTGATCGGGCAACGCAACTGCTGCGACGACAAATCACCTTTGAAGCGGCGTAAATCACGCCCATTGCAAAACTATCCACATGAACTTAGACGAAAAGAGGTCTGATATGACCCACAAAATCGCAATTCTTGGTGCCAGCGGATACACCGGTGCGGAACTGGTTCGGTTGCTGTCCGAACACCCCAATATGGACATTGTTGCACTGTCAGCCGAGCGCAAAGCCGGTTTGGATATGGCACAGGTATTCCCACATCTGCGCCATCTTGATCTGCCAAAACTTTGCAAGATTGCCGAGATTGATTTTTCCGGCGTTGATCTGTGTTTCTGCGCCTTGCCGCATAAAACCTCGCAAGAGGTCATTCGTGAATTGCCGTCTGATTTGAAAATTGTCGACCTAAGCGCAGATTTCCGGCTGCGCGATCCGGACGATTATGAAATCTGGTATGGCAACACGCATGCGGCGCTGGATCATCAGGCCGAGGCGGTTTATGGCCTGACCGAATTTTATCGGCAAGACATACGGTCTGCGCGGATCGTGGCCGGAACGGGCTGCAATTCCGCGACCGGTCTATATGCGGTGCGTCCGTTGATAGCTGCTAATGTGATTGATCTGGACGAGATCATATTGGATTTGAAATGCGCGGTCTCCGGGGCCGGACGGTCGTTAAAGGAAAACCTGCTGCATGCTGAACTAAGCGAAGGCTATCATGCCTATGCAATAGGCGGTACGCATCGCCATTTAGGTGAGTTTGATCAAGAGTTTAGCGCAGTCGCGGGGCGTCCTGTAAAGGTTCAGTTCACACCACATCTGTTGCCGGCAAACCGGGGTATTCTGGCGACAGTTTATGTGCGTGGGGATGCGATGCAGATACATGAAACCCTAAGTGCTGCCTATCAGGACGAACCGTTTCTTCAGGTTCTGCCGATGGGAGAAACGCCAAGCACGCGCCATGTACGTGGTTCGAATTTCTGCCATGTGGGCGTGGTTGCCGATCGTATCAAAGGGCGCGCAATTGTGATTGCGGCACTGGATAACCTGACAAAAGGTAGCAGTGGGCAGGCGTTGCAAAACGCCAATCTGATGTTAGGTGAGGATGAAACCACGGGCCTAATGATGGCCCCATTGTTTCCATGAGGTAGCAGTTGAAAAGCCTGAAAAAACAACGCCGTATTCAGATGATCGTCGTCGCTGTTGTGGCGTTGTTTCTGGCCACCGGCCTGATTGGCTATGGCATGAAAGACGGGATCAACCTGTTTCGTGCGCCCAGTCAGGTGATGGCAGAGCCTCCGGCTGAGGGCGAAGTGTTTCGCCTTGGCGGTTTGGTTGAAGAAGGTTCATTAGTGCGCGGTCAGGGTGAAACCGTGCGTTTTGCAGTGACTGATGGCGGCGCGACCGTTCCGGTGATTTTCACGGGTGTTTTGCCAGACCTGTTTGAGGAAAATCAGGGTATGATTGGCACCGGGGTCTATGTGGATGGTGTCTTTGAAGCCTCTGAAATCCTTGCGAAACATGATGAAAACTATATGCCAGCCGAGGTTGTCGACGCTTTGAAGGAACAGGGCGTTTACCAAGACCCCGACGACAGTTGAACACCCTTTGGCAAGGGCATTTGTGACCAAAGTCCATTTCAGCGTGCGCTTTGGTTAAGGGTTATTAACCAGTTTTGAGCAGGCTTTCCGTCAAATTTGAGGGAAAGTTACATGCAAAATGTTCGCCAGATTGCCGAAGAAATTGTCGCCCGCGAAGGTGGGTATGTGAACGACCCGGATGATCCGGGCGGGGCGACCAAATATGGTGTGACCATTCACACGATGCGCCGCTTGGGTCTTGATCTGACCGGTGACGGGCAAGTTTCTGAGGCTGACGTCCGCGTCTTAAGTCGTGAAAACGCCGTCGATATCTTTATCACCCACTATTTTGAACGCCCTCGGATTGCCGAAATGCCATCTGCACTGCAGCCCAGCCTGTTTGATATGTATGTGAATGCCGGGGCCAATGCGGTGAAAATACTGCAGCGTTTACTGGGGGATATGGGATTTAAGGTGTCCGTTGATGGCGCAATTGGCCC
The DNA here is from genome assembly GCA_019090405.1 of Paracoccaceae bacterium. Classification (GTDB taxonomy): domain Bacteria; phylum Pseudomonadota; class Alphaproteobacteria; order Rhodobacterales; family Rhodobacteraceae; genus NORP181. The sequence continues at coordinate 2,845 of JAHRVZ010000291.1, read as the reverse complement.
CCAAACACTGACGGCGGCAGGCAAGGCGGCAAAGGGCAACGGACTGGCGTTAAGAGATGCCTATGGGGTGGCGCGACGCAATTACTATTTCCGAATTGCCGATAGCAGGGTGGCAAGCCGTAAATATGCCAGAACACGAAACGGCGGCAAAGGTGGTTGGATCACAAGGGCCGAAGCGTTCTTGTCTGCGAAATATCACCTGACTCCGACTGAATTCAACAAGAGGGTAGCCGCATGGGCGTGATAACCGAGGTTTTTGGGTTTTTGTTTGGCGGCGGGCGCAATGTGCTGCGTGAAACCGCTGAAGTGTTTGTTGAAAATACCGAAGCTGGCGCGCAACGGTCGGCTGATCTGCGTGGCGACGCGATGCAGCAATTTGGTCAGGAATTTGTGACAGAGCGCAAGGGTGGGTTTGATCGGTTCATGGACGGGCTGAACCGGGTGCCGCGACCGGCTTTGGCGTTGGGCACATTGCTGCTGTTTGCTGTGGCGATGGTCGATCCATTGTGGTTTGCGGCAAGGATGCAGGGAATTGCGTTGGTGCCAGAACCGTTATGGTGGCTGTTAGGCGTCATCGTTTCGTTCTATTTCGGCGGGCGGCATCAGTTGAAAACGCAGGATTTTCAACGCGATATAGCGGCCAGCATGGCGCGTGCACCACAGGCGATGGTAAATATTGCGACGCTTGCGCAGTTGCGGTCGGACACGCCGGGGGCGGCTGATCCGGGAACCAACGCGCGGGCCAGTGTGGCGGCGGTATATCCGGAACAAAACCGTGCTCTTGAGGACTGGCAAGCCAGCGAGCGCCCCGCGACAAAGTGATCGTGTTTAGGTGCTGAAAACAATTGTCCAGTTTACGCTGAGCAGCCTATACAGGCAGCATGATTACAGAACTTGGACATTTTGCCCTGATCCTCGCGTTTATGGTGGCGATCGTGCAGGCCGTTGTGCCGATGGTCGGCGCGCAAAAACGCTGGTCGGGCTGGATGGCGGTGGCTGAACCCGCAGCAACGATACAATTCATGCTGACCGGGTTTGCCTTTGCGGCGCTGATGAACGCATTTATCACGTCAGATTTCTCGTTGCGGTTGGTGGTGCTGAACAGCCATTCGGCAAAACCGATGCTGTACAAAATCAGCGGAACCTGGGGCAATCACGAAGGCTCGATGTTGCTTTGGGTGCTGATTGTCACCCTGTTTGGCGCAATGGCGGCTTGGTTTGGCGGCGGCTTGCCCCCCACGTTAAAGGCGCGGGTGTTGTCGGTTCAGGCGGCGATTGCGGTGGCATTTTTTGGCTTTATCCTGTTTACATCCAACCCGTTCCTGCGACTGGAAATTCCGCCCTTTGACGGCGAAGACCTGAACCCGTTGCTACAGGATCCGGGCCTCGCATTTCATCCGCCGTTTTTGTATTTGGGCTATGTCGGGCTAAGCATGTCGTTCTCCTTTGCGGTCGCCGCCCTGATCGAGGGGCGCGTTGATGCCGCCTGGGCGCGTTGGGTGCGACCGTGGACGTTGGCGGCGTGGATTTTTCTGACCATTGGCATCGCGTTGGGATCATGGTGGGCCTATTACGAATTGGGCTGGGGTGGTTTCTGGTTCTGGGATCCGGTTGAGAACGCATCGTTCATGCCGTGGTTGCTGGCGGCGGCCTTGCTGCATTCGGCCATTGTGGTGGAAAAGCGCGAGTCGCTGAAAAGCTGGACCATTCTGCTGGCGATTCTGGCGTTTGGGTTTTCCCTGATCGGCACTTTTATCGTGCGGTCGGGATTGCTCACCTCGGTGCATGCCTTTGCCAATGATCCCGAGCGTGGCATCGTTATTCTTATCATACTGGCCGTATTCACCGGTGGCGCGCTGACCTTGTTTGCCATGCGTGCAGGCGTTATGGAGGCGCGCGGCGTGTTTGCTGTCGTCAGCCGCGAAAGCGCGTTGATTGCCAATAACGTCCTGCTGGCCGTGGCCTGTTTCGTGGTCTTTGTCGGCACCATGTGGCCATTGATTGCCGAGATGTTTTTTGATCGCAAACTAAGCGTCGGTGCCCCGTTCTTTAACACCGCCTTTACCCCTTTCATGGTGATACTGGGGGCGATTATGCCCATTGGTGCCATGTTGCCGTGGAAACGTGGGCGTTTGGGGCGGGTAATGTGGTCTTTGCGCTATGTTGCGGTGCTTGCGTTGGCGGTGATGGCGCTGGCCTGGACTATGCAAAGCGGGCGTAGTGGGCTGGGGCCGATTGCTGCGTTGTTGGGAACATGGATCGTGGTTGGCGCGATTGTTGATCTGTGGACGCGCACCGGCAAGGGGGGAATGGGGCGTCTGTTCCGATTGCCGCGTGCCGATTGGGGTAAGTCGGTGGCGCATGCCGGGATGGGGATCACCATTTTTGCTGTGGCCGCTCTTACGGCCTGGCAACAAGAGGATATTCGCGTCGCTTATATTGGTGAAGGCTTTGATGTTGGCGGCTATGAACTGACATTGCAAAACGTAAAAAACATCAAAGGCCCAAATTATTTTTCGACCCGTGGCGAAGTCACACTGGCCAGGGCAGACAAATTACTGGCCGTCCTGCATCCGGAAAAGCGGCTGTATCCGGTGACAAAGATGCCAACCACCGAAGCCGCGATTGATTATCGGTTTTTGCGCGATGTCTATGTGGTCATTGGCGATCAGCAGGATGATGGTGGCTGGACCATGCGAACCTATATCAAACCATTTGTGAACTGGATTTGGGGCGGCTGTCTGCTGATGGCACTTGGCGGATTTCTAAGCCTGACAGACCGGCGTTTTCGCATCGCAGCAGGGGCGCGCAAACCAAAAGCGGTGGCGGCAGAATGAAACATCTG
>JAHRVZ010000290.1 GCA_019090405.1 Paracoccaceae bacterium | reverse complement strand
TCAAACCAGCATCCGATTCAGGACATTTATGTCCGGGAAGTCATCAAAGAAGGGGATGTCTATACCAACCGCGTGGTTACTGTCGGTCTAGAAAACCACAGCGACGCCTATGCGGTTGAATGCAAGATGTAAGTAAAACCTTTCCTGCCCCGCATGACCCTATTGTGCGGGGCAGGATCAAACCTATGGCGGGTTGAGATTGTCCTTCGTCCTATTGGCAGAGCAGACCCTTAACGGGCTGCAATTCGGCGTGATGCTGTTTTTGATGGCGGCTGGTCTGACGTTGATCTTTGGCGTGATGGGTCTGATCAATCTTGCCCATGGGTCGCTATACATGATCGGCGCTTTTGCGGCGGCGGCGACGGCGGCGGCGACGGGGTCTTTCGTGCTGGCACTTGGCGCGAGCCTTGTGGCCGCTGCAATCGCCGGAGTCATCGTCGAAGTCACAGTGATACGCCGCCTATATGATCGGGATCATCTGGATCAGGTGCTTGCCACTTTTGCGTTGATCTTGATTTTTTCCGAAGGCACCCGCTGGATTTTCGGGTCTTTCCCGTTGTTTCTTGACACACCTGATTATCTGTCTGGCACGGTGTCTCTTCCGTTTGGTGTGCAATATTCCCTCTATCGTCTGACGCTGATTATCGCGGGGCTTTTGGTGGCTGTCGGCCTGTTCTGGATGATCGCCAAGACCAGAATTGGTATTCGAATCCGGGCCGGGGAAAACGACCGTGAAATGATTGCGGCCCTGGGGGTGGATATTTCGCGACTTTACACCCTGATCTTTGCGCTGGGGGCGGCACTGGCCGGTCTGGCGGGGGCATTGATTGGTGCCATACAATCGGTACAGGTTGGCATGGGTGAACCGGTGCTGATCCTTGCGTTTGTCGTGATTGTGGTTGGCGGAATTGGGTCTATCAAGGGGGCTTTGGTTGGTGCGATCCTGATCGGTTTGACGGATACATTGGGTCGTTTTTTGTTGCCAAAACTGTTTGCTTTGGTTCTTGAACCGGCCCAGGCGGCGTCCGTGGGGTCGTCGCTGGCGTCCATGTCGATCTATATTTTGATGGCTGCCGTGCTGGTCTTTCGGCCCAAAGGTCTGTTCGGAGACAGTTGAAATGAACAAAGAAACAACCCTGAACATTGTTCTGATGACTATTCTGGTGGCCGTCCCGGTTCTGGCCTGGATGTCGGATGAACCGTTTCTTGTCACCCTTGCAACCCGCGCTGTGATCTTTGCCATTGCCGGTGTCGGCCTGAATTTCGCGCTGGGTTTTGGCGGACTGGTTAGCTTTGGCCACGCCGCTTTTTTCGGGCTTGGGGGCTATGCGATGGGCATTCTGGCCTTTCACGCCCAGACCTACACGCCGATGATGGAATGGCCATTTGTGATTGAGGGCACAAAGGCGATGCCCATTATCTGGCTTGTGGCGATCATAGTCAGTGCCTTGGTGGCGCTGGCCATCGGCATGTTGTCCCTGCGCACTTCGGGCGCTTATTTTATCATGATCACGCTGGCCTTTGCCCAGATGTTTTATTACTTCGCGATTTCCTGGCCTGCCTATGGCGGCGAGGACGGTCTGTCGATTTATGTAAGAAATGAGTTTCCGGGCCTTAACACAATGGACCCGATTCAGTATTTTTCTATCTGCTATGTTCTGCTGTTGCTGGTCCTGTTTATCGTGCACCGCGCCGCGCATTCTTCGTTCGGGCTGATGCTGCGTGCCGCCAAGCAAAACGAAGAACGCGTGCAGGCGGTCGGGCAGGTTCCGAACCGATTATATCTGATTGCGTTCACGATTTCCGGCGCGATCACCGGATTGGCGGGCGCATTGTTCGCTGATCTCAACCGCTTTGTCAGCCCGACCATGTTCAGCTGGCACACCTCGGGTGAAATCATGGTCTTTGTGATTCTCGGCGGCCTTGGCCGGGTGTTTGGACCGGTCGCAGGGGCCGCCCTTTACATTTTGCTGGAACACAGTCTGGGTGGTCTCAGTGCGTATTGGCATATCTATCTAGGGGCGATTTTGCTGGGGGTCGTCATATTTGCACGCGGTGGTCTGTATGGGCTTATCGCGGGGCGCGAGGTGGCACATGACTGATCCCATTCTTGAGGTTCGCGAAATCACCAAAAGCTTTGGAGGACTGAAGGCCAGCAACACGATCAGTCTTGATCTGCGGTCAGGCGAAATTCACGCTTTGATCGGGCCAAATGGTGCCGGCAAATCCACGCTGATCAAACAGATCACGGGCAGTCTGAAACCCGACAGTGGCAGCGTCCACTTTAATGGTCAGGATGTAAGCCATTTGTCCACCGCTGCACGGGCGCAGCTTGGCATGGGGCGGACATTTCAGATTTCGTCACTGGCGATGGACTATACCGTGCTGCAGAACGCCGTTTTGGGAGCACTTGGGCATCGCGGCAACATATTCCGTTTCTTCAACAACGTCATGAAAGACACCGGGCTGTTGGCCACAGCCGAGAATGCACTTGAACAGGTTGGGCTTCAGGATTTTCGCGCCATCCGCACGGCAGATTTATCCCACGGGCAGCGCCGCCAACTTGAAGTGGCGATAGCGCTTACGCTTGAACCCAAAGCGTTCCTGATGGACGAACCCATGGCGGGTTTGGGTGCCGATGGATCGCGCCATATGATCGGTTTCCTAAACAGCCTGCGCCAAAAGGCACCAATCCTGCTTGTTGAACATGACATGGATGCGGTCTTTGCACTGGCCGACCGGATCAGCGTGTTGGTTTATGGCGAAATCATCGCCACCGGTGACGCCGCTGAAATCCGCTCTAACCCACAAGTCCGAGAGGCGTATCTCGGAGAGGAGGACGCAGCATGAGCCTGTTGAAACTGGCAAACGTATCGGCCTTTTATGACCGCTCACAGGCATTATTCGATGTCCATCTGTCGGTTGCTGACGGCCAAGTTGTTGCCTTGATGGGGCGCAATGGAATGGGCAAGACGACAACGATCAAGGTCATCTGCCGGATGATCCGACACCGGGGTGGATCGGTAATCTTTGATGGCAAAAACATGGACCGCCTGCCATCACACAAGGCGGCCCAGGCTGGCATCGGTTTGGTGCCCGAAGGGCGCCGCTGCTTTACCGATCTGACGGTCCATGAAAACCTGATCGCGGCCGCCAGACCCGGTGACTGGGATTATGCCGCCGTTTGCAGGCTATTCCCGCGACTAAAAGAGCGCAAAACCCAGAAATCGGGCAGCCTGTCGGGTGGTGAACAGCAGATGTTGGCCATCGGGCGCGCATTGATGACAAATCCGCGTTTGCTGTTGCTTGACGAGGCGACAGAAGGTCTCGCACCCGTCGTGCGGCAGGAAATATGGGCCGCGATTTCCAAACTGAAATCCG
>JAHRVZ010000289.1 GCA_019090405.1 Paracoccaceae bacterium | reverse complement strand
GTCCCCATTCCCGCTACAGGAAATATTGCCTTCGTTACTTTCTTACCCATCTGAATCCTACCGCCAAACCTAATATTTCGCACACTGATTACTGCACCAACAATAAACCATATTTGTGGCAGATATCAAACTTTTGAAAAGATCCGTTTGGGAGATTACTTTACGTCTGCCATCTGTTTTGGTCTGGTTCGCCAAACCAATCCTCCGATCGTTTGGAACACCAGATCAAAATCAAACCAAACACTTTGATTCTGTTGATATATCATATCCAAACGGGCTTTGCGTGGAACGCAATTGCGACAATAGACTTCGTCGGTTTCATGAGAGTTGCTGCACCGTGACAACAATGCGTTTTCGTGTTTGTGAAAGACAATTGTCGCCAATCCGGTCACGCCAGGCCGGGACAGAAGAACTTTGTCATATACGTCTGGCAAGCGTTCGACATATTCACGAAGCGGCGGTCGGGGGCCAACAAAGCTTAGATCACCTCGTAAAATATTGTACAGTTGCGGCAACTCATCAAGCCGACTGCGACGCATCCAGACGCCGTTTTTTGTTATTCGAGAATTCTTGTTTGCGCCCGAAACGCCCTGATCGTCGTCCGCCACTTGCATGGTGCGGAACTTCCAAAGTTTGAAACCCTGCGTTGGTGTTTTCATGCGCTCGGCTGCATAAAATAACGGCCCGCCCTGACCAACCCGTAACCAAACAAGCAGTCCGATCATAACTGGACTAAGGATCACCATCAACAGGCATGCAAATGGCAGGTCAAAAAGTAATCGTTTTTTCCAAGTCATATTTACCACTCAATTCATACGTTAACCGGTTTCAAAGTCTCGCCACTCGGCAACCAGGTTTTCAACCAAACTTGATTTTGCATTCAGCGATGTGAAGCGTTGCAATTCGTCTGTAGCCAAACACACTTCAGCAATTGCGGTGTCAGGGGCCGGTCGCCCAACCCATTCCAGCCCGGCCTCATCCAGCAATTTCCCCATTTCGATGGGTTCTGGGGCGGCAACATTCAGAACGCTGGGCAATTCGGGCGTCTGAACCAGGTCCAACATCACACGCGCCAGAGTTTTGCCGCCAATATAACTTCGACGTGGGCTGCGACCGTCACGGAAGACATCCAACTGAAACTCTGGTCTCCAGCCGCCTAATATCGCGTCAATTCCAGCCAAATTTCCAATGCGTAGCGCACATGCTTTCACCCCAAGTTTGTTTGCCAATGCAGCAACCCGCGTTTCCATGTCAACTTTGGCACGACCATAGTCTGACTGGGGATTTAGCTGGCTTTTCTCGTGCAAAACACCGGGTTGATTGCCATAGACCGCCGCCGAAGACGCAACCAAAACCCGTGCACCAGTTGCGGCGGCGGCGCGAACGGCTGCAAGCGCCAATGTGCTGTTGTCCTCAAGATTGCCACCTTGCCGGGCTTTGTCATGTGTCACCCCCGCCAAACACAAAATGACTTTTTGACCAAATGCTGCGGCTTTCATCGCTGCTTCGTCTACAATTTCCAACTCAATCCAGCCCTCGCCAGTCATTGGTGACCGGGTCTGCCATACCGCACGATCACGGCGCCAGAATCGGCGCAAAAATTCGCCAATCCGACCCGTGCCGCCCAATACCAGCGTGTCAGGAAAATCCATTTGCATCTTTTACCCCCTACATTGGGATGTGTTTTTGCTTGGGGACCAAGCTGTTGATACGTGAAACATGTTCTGGCAGGGATCGGGTTAAAAAATCATAATTTTCAACGACATGACCCCGTGCTGCCGGGCCGATGTGACTGTATTTTGTTGGGTTTTGCAGCACATCAATGACCTGATCCGACAACTTGTTGTGATCAAAGAAATCTACCAATAACCCGGTCTTATTGTGTGTTACCGCCTCGCGTACTGATGCTACATCAGACGCGACCACTGTCGCCTGCATCGACATAGCCTCAAGCAAGGACCATGACATGACAAAGGGCATCGACAAGGCAATATGACACCGGCTGATCTGCACAACTTTGCGATAGTCCTGATAGGGAACCTTTCCCAGGAAATGCACCCGGCTCCAGTTAACCCGATCGCCAACTTCTGCCTCCATCTCACCGCGCAACCCGTTGGGATGTTTGCTTTTGCGACCGTATGAAGCGTCATTGCCACCGATCACCAAAACCCGCGCATTGGGCCGGGCATCCAAAATGGCTGGTAGAGCCCGCATAAAAATATGAAAACCCCGCACATATTCAAGGTTGCGGGCGAGATAGGTAATTACCTCGTCCTTGCGGGTTAAGGGCTGATCCAGACGAGACAACGATAACGACACATTTTGATTGGGCAAAAGCTGGTCAGTCCTAATTCCATCATGGCTTACATAGAATTTATTGTGAAAACTGGCGGGAAACGTGTTTTTTTGCCACTCAGTCGGGACATGACCCAAATCCACTGTTTGAATGCTGGCAAATGGCACCGCATTGCGTGCAAACATGGTATAGGGGGCAACATCCGAAACGGGTTCATCCGGGTCAAACCCGACAATGCTGCCCTTCATTCGGTAATAATATTCAAAGAACCCAAGTATCGGCACGTCTGGCCAAAACTCTTTGAAGAACAGCAACTCTCCCCAACCGGTGTGACCAATGACGATATCCGGCGTAAACCCTTGTTCTTTCTCTAATTTTCTCACTGCCAGCGCCGCGCCGTATCCGGTTCCTGTTGCATTCTCCCAGATTTTGGACAACCCATAGGCGTCTTTTGCGGATTCATGGTGGGGCTTATAGATAACAGTACGGACACCCCTAATCCGGGATGGGTTTTGCCGTTGAGTCAAAAAGACGATCTCGTGTTCTGTCTGGCTGGCTAGCCAGCCGACCAATTCCCGATACTGACCTGGCATATTCTGGTGAACGAATAGAAACTTCATTGCTTATCCTGCTGGCTCTTCCTTGATTAAATAACAGGCGAGCACACCTGAATATGGAACCAACTGAAGGCCACCTAGGCGTATCTGGCAAAACTAAATATTGCCTTAACGCGTAAAAAATTCACACAATTTTTCCCGTCACCTTGATTTGTTCGCTATTTGTTCCTATATAATAAGAACACAACCCGGAGGCCGATATGCAAGCTAATCATACCCTGCCAGTTCATACGTCTGACCTGCCATCCAACGATTATCACATGATCCCGGTGACCGAAAAACAGCTGCGTTTTGCCCGTCAGATCGCGCAACGGTCGGCTGTGACCCTTCCGGATGAGGTGCAGCAAGACCGCCGCGCTTTATCGACATGGATCGACCGGCATAAGCCGAAACAAAGCGCGTCACCTTATTCGCGCTATCCGTCTTCGCGACAGGTGGCCTTTGCCGAACGCATTGCCCGCATCAAACGCCGCGAAGTTCCGAGGGAGTGTTTTCGTGACAGGGCGCTGATGTCACGCTGGATCGACCACAATCAGTGACGCCTGTAACCAGTGTTTGGTATGGCCTGTGCCTGCTGACTTAGACACAGTAGCGAACCCATTGCGCCTCATCTTATTGGCTTGTCGGCTCTGCTCGGCTAGACCTTTGTCAGTCAGGCAAAGGACAAACACATGGCCAATCCCATTGACCAAAAGATCATAAACGATCTGATCGCCAACCAGATCAATTTTGTGACCTCGGTTCCGTGCAAGCAACTCGCCGGTGTTATTGAAATTCTGGATGAAACCGACGAAATTCAACATGTTCCATCCAACAAGGAAGACGAAGGCATGGGCCTATGTGCCGGTGCCTATATGGGTGGTGCGCGTGCGTGTATCCTGATGCAGAACACTGCATTGGGCGTTGTCGTCAATTCCCTGGCAACGCTGATCCAGTTTTATCAAATCCCACTGCCAATGCTGATCAGCTATCGCGGCGAAGTTGGTGAACCCGTTGCCTGTCAGGTTGAAATGGCCCTGCATACCAAGGCGATCCTGAACCAACTTCATATTCCGACCTATCATTTCCATCAGCCCGAACAGGTGCGTGAACTTGGCGGAATTCTGAACCACGCGTTCATGAGCAGCAAACCGGTGGCAATACTGGCGGATGCAACTTTCTGGAAGGGTGCGGCATGAAACGCTATGACGTTCTGAAAACTCTGACCCCGGTCCTGAAAGATAGTTTGGTTGTGTGCAACATCGGCGCACCAAGTCAGGAACTTTTTGCGCTGAATGATAATGTCAATAATTTCTATATGCTTGGAACCATGGGGCTGGCATCTTCAATTGGGTTGGGTCTTGCGCTGACGCAGGACAAACAGGTTGTGTCTATTGATGGCGATGGGTCAATCCTGACCAACATGGCGACGCTGGCAACTATGGCCAATAACCCGCCAGACAACTTTGTTTTGCTGATTGTCGACAATGGCAGCTATGGCTCTACCGGCGATCAGCCAACCTATGCCGGTCGCAAGACGTCGCTTTCTGCCGTGGCCCGCGCCTGTGGTTGCGAACATGTCGTTGAGTGTTCTGGACCCGAAACAGCGGATGCGGTGAAATCCGCGTTGTCTGTCGGCAAAATGACGGTCATTGTCAGCAAATGCGCGTCAGGCAATGCCAAGGTTCCGGTTATAGATATGAACCCCATTGTGATCCGCGAACGTTTTATGAGTGCGGTTCAAGCTAAGGAATAAACAAAGCACAGCCATTCGACTAAGAGCATCACGATACTACGGTGTGATGGACATCATCACATTCAGAAATTTTGCCACTTCTTGCGTGCTGTTATAGTGGCACATTGATACGCGCACGCAGCTGTCTAAACCTAGCGGATTCAGGATATTATCGGAATAATGATCCGCTTTGCGCAGGTGCGTACGGATGCCTTGATCGTTTAGTTGTTTCACCACATCCACTGAGGCAACCCCGTCTACAAACAACGATACCAAACCTTCGCGCGCTGGGTTGTCATTGCCACCGATAATCTGAACAGAGGGCATTTCTGCCAATCCAGCCAGATTGCCGGTGCCGTGAATCATTGCGTCCGTGAGCGCCTTTTCCTGCGCGTGAATCG
>JAHRVZ010000288.1 GCA_019090405.1 Paracoccaceae bacterium | reverse complement strand
GCAGGCACCAGAAACAACGAAATTCCATCGACCTCATCCAAGGCACCGTTTTCGCGTGCTGACACCAACAGATATCCGGCGGCTTCGCCGTTCACCACAACCGCTTTGCGGCCATTCAGAACGATGCCGTCCCCTGCTGCCCTGGCCGTGGTTTCCACGCGGTTCAGGTCATAGCGGCTGGTTGGTTCGCCATGGGCAAAGGCCAGATGCAAATCACCCGCGATCACCTTTGCAACCAGTTCTTTCTGGGTGTCATTCCCAAGCGCCGCAATCAGTCCGCCGCCTAAGATTCCACTGTCCAGAAACGGTTCTACAACACCTGCCCGGCCCAGTTCTTCAAATACCGTGGAAATATCAAACCCAGAGCCGCCAAAACCGCCCTGATCTTCGGTGAACAAGGCACCGATGACGCCCAGTTCGGCCATTTCCGACCAGATTTCACTGCTTAGTCCGGCGTCACTGTTGATAATTTCATTCCGCTTGGCAGTCGTATAGCGATCCGCGAGAAAACGCCGCAACGTGTCCTGCAGCATCTGCCGCTCTTCGGTTAAATCAAAATTCATGACCTCAGCCCTCCATCTTTACTTTGGCAATGATTTCGCGCTGGATCTCGTTTGATCCGCCGAAAATAGACAACTTGCGATTGTTGAAATACTGCGCGGCGACTGGTCCCGTATAATTCGGACCGATTGGGGCATTGTCACCCTCGACTGCTTCGGACACAAATGGCATGGCGTATGGTCCCGCTGCACGTCGCGCCAGATCGTTGATTTCCTGACGAATAGTCGTGCCTTTGACTTTAAGCATCGACGCCTCAACCCCCGGAGCCTGCCCAACTGCCGCCTTGGAGATAATCCGCAAATTGGTGGTCGACATTGCCATCAGATCAATTTCGACCTGCGCCACCCGGGCCGCAAACAGCGCATTCTGCATCAACGGACGCCCGCCCGAAACCTCGGCACTGGCGGCGCGTTTCACCGCTGCAAGACCCGCCTGCGAGAACCCAACGCCTGCAATGTTTGTACGCTCATGGGTCAGTAGGTATTTGGCATAAGTCCAGCCTTTGTTCTCTTCGCCCACCAGATTTTCCACTGGCACGCGGACATCGGTGAACCAGACCTCGTTCACTTCAGGTGAGCCATCCAACAAAATGATCGGCCGTACTTCGATGCCCGGAGTGTCCATGTCGATCAGCAGGAAACTGATACCTGCCTGTTTTTTGACGTCGGTGTTGGTGCGCACCAAACAGAAAATCATGTTGGCGTGCTGACCCAGTGTCGTCCAGGTTTTCTGGCCATTCACCACATAATGGTCGCCATCCCGCACTGCGCGGGTTTTCAACGAGGCAAGGTCAGACCCGGCACCCGGTTCGGAATACCCCTGACACCACCAATCATCACCCGCCAGAATACGCGGCAAATAATGGTCATTCTGTTCTTTGGAGCCAAATTTCTGCAACACCGGCGCCAGCATCGCCAGACCAAACGGCAAGACGCGCGGCGCGCTGGCAAAGGCGCATTCTTCTTCAAAGATATGGCGCTGTACTGCGTTCCATCCGGTCCCGCCGTATTCAGCCGGCCAATTCGGGGCCAGCCAGCCCTGTTCGTTCAGAATAGCATGCCATTGCTCTTGCCCGGCCTTGCCCAATGCCTGACCGGCGCGGACTTTATCCGACAATTCTTTGGGCAGCTTGTCAGCGAGAAAGGTTTTCACCTCATCGCGAAATGCCAGTTCTTTGGCAGAAAAGCTTAGATCCATTTCAGTCTCCGTTCGTTAGAATAGTTCGGACGTTCTCTATTTGTTGAGATCGTCAAATGTGCGGCCCTCAGCGACCAGCTGCTCAAGCAATGGTGCCGGTTGCCAGAAATAGGGGTCACTCTCAGAATAGGACCGTATGTCGGCCAGTAGGTCGGGCAGTCCTTGCAGATCGGCCCATTTTAGCGGCCCACCGTGATAACGTGGAAAGCCATAGCCAAACACAAGCGTCATATCCACGTCCAGTGGTCGGCGTGCGATGCCTTCGCCCACCACACGCGCGGCTTCGTTCACCATCGCCGCCATATAACGTCGCACGATGTCTGCATCATTGAAATCCTGCGCGGTTATCCCCAGTTCGGCCCGTTCCGCAGTGATCAATTCCATCACATCAGCATTTGGCACACCGCCGCGCTTGCCGCCGGAATAGTCATAATAACCCATGCCGGTTTTTTGGCCAAAATGCCCGGCCTCGCAAATCTTGTCGATGTATTTGGTTACCCGTTCCCTTGGGTCGCGCGTCGACGCAAGCCGCTTGCGCATCGCCCAGCCGATATCCAGACCGGCCAGGTCCGCCACCGCATATGGTCCCATTGCAAAGCCAAAATCGGTCAGCGCCTTGTCGATCTGATAAGGGCTGGCCCCATCCAAAATCATATGATCGGCAACGGTGCGGTAATGTCGCAAAATCCGGTTGCCAATAAAGCCATCGCAAACCCCGGCACGAACCGACACTTTGCCCATCTTTTTGCCCAAGGCGAACGCCGTCGCCACAACCTCGGGTGCGGTTTTATCAGCAACGACCACCTCAAGCAGCTTCATCACATGCGCGGGCGAAAAGAAATGCATCCCGATCACGTCACCCGGTCGCGATGTCGATGCGGCGATTTCGTTGACGTCCAGATAAGACGTATTTGTGGCCAGAACCGCGCCCGGCTTACAGGCGGCGTCCAGTTTGGCGAACACCTCTTTCTTGACCGACATTTCTTCGAATACGGCCTCGACCACCAGATCAACATCGCCCAATGCGGCATAATCCGTTGACAGGACCAAGGCCTTGGTTGTCATAGCCTCGTATTTGTCGGCGCTGATTTTACCGCGTTTCAGCGCCCCTCCCAGATTGCCCTCGATCCGGCCACGCGCGGCCTCGGCGGCGTTTGCATTCATTTCTATCAGGGTCACATCCAGCCCCGCCAGCAGAGCCGACGTGGCGATCCCTGCGCCCATAGTGCCGCCACCAATCACGCCCATAGCGGTAACATCCCGTGGCGCAACACCTTTGAGTTCCGGCAATTTGCTGACCGCACGTTCCGAAAAGAACGCATGAATCAAACCTTGTCGCTGGTCAGTCGCCATCAGTTCCATGAACAGTTCATTTTCCCGCTTCATGCCCTCGGAAAACGGCAGTTCGACCGACGCCTGAACCGCCCGCACGGCGACTGCCGGGGAAACCTGGCCACGGCCCTTTTTCAGGGTTGTTTCGTATATTGCATCAAAATCCAGCGCCTCAGAGGCGGGCAATTCGCTGGTCACACGGCGCGGCGCACCCTGCTCTAACAATTCCTGCGCAAAGGCCAGACCGTTTTCCAGAGGGGTTCCATCGGCAATCTTATCAATTAGTCCCAGTTTATGGGCCTCGGCAGCACCGACATGGCGACCTGTCGTAATAAGATCCAAAGCCGCCTGCGTTCCGGTCAACCGGGGCATACGTTGTGTGCCACCAGCCCCCGGCAGAATACCCAACTGCACTTCGGGCATGCCTACTTTTGCAGAGGGCACAGCCACGCGGTAATGCGTCGACAGCGCCACCTCAAACCCGCCACCAAGCGCAGTGCCGTGCAATGAGGACACTACCAACAAAGGCGAAGCCTCGATGCGGTAGCAGACCTCGGGCAGCGCCGGTTCGCGCATGGGTTGGCCAAATTCACGAATATCCGCTCCGGCGAAATAGGTCTGGCCATCGCCATATATCAATACCGCACGGGCGCCGTCAGATTCGGCTCGTTCGATCCCGGCAATAAGCCCGATCCGCACATCATAGCCAAGCGCGTTGACCGGAGGATTCTGTGCCTTTAGCACTGCTATTTCGCCCTGTAGGGTATAATCTACGGCATTATTCATCCCGGCATTCCTTATCTTGCATCATCGAATTTGGACCTTTCGCCAAGTCTTACCCGCACTGGCCCAAGGGGCAAACCCGGATCAAAGCGTCTCGGCCTTAACCTAACGTCATTTTGCGGGTATGCAGTATCTCATTTGGCGGAAACCCGGCGTATAAACGCGGTTGATATTTAGACAAACGATAACTCATTCGCCAATTGGGCAGCCTATCTTTCTGTCTTTTCGAACAAAAACTGGTTTCGTATAGGCCCGACTGCAATTAAGGTCAGACATTGAATTAAGTGCCCTTACTGGAGGCAGCTATCCTACACCCGCCTGCCCTTGTCGTGCCACAGGCGCCCTTGTCGCCTCAGCCCCGCGCTGTGGGTGTTGC
>JAHRVZ010000287.1 GCA_019090405.1 Paracoccaceae bacterium | reverse complement strand
TGCGTGACGCCAAGGATACACTGGAACGCAACGGTGTCACTGTGACGGCCACCCTGATCAATGACGTCAATCCCCGGAAACATCGTACTTATGGCTATGGTGGCAACGTCCACTATTATTCCTATGGCAAATACGACTACAGCTAGCTGGGCAAGCCGGATCCGGCTTGCCATTGGGTTTCTGGCGGCGAGCCTTGCGGGGCAGGTCGCCTGGGCCGATATTGCTTTTCCCGGGGCCGATGGCTATGGCGCAGGCGCGATTGGATGGAAGGGCGGCGACATCATGGTCGTCGATACACTGGCCGATCAAGGTCCGGGTTCATTGCGCGAATGCGCCGAAGTCACCAAAGTGCCTCGGGTTTGCGTCTTTTCAGTTAGCGGAACAATTGATCTTCACCGGTCGCTTTGGGTTGGATCAAACGTCTATATTGCCGGGCAAACCGCGCCCGGACAGGGCATTCAGTTACGGATTGTCGAGGGCGATTCCGGCACGCTCATCCTGAAAAACGTAAGCGATGTGGTCATCCGCTTTCTCAAGGCGCGTCCCGGCCCAAGCGCCAATCCATCGCCAGTCGTTGATGCCGTGACGGTTGAAAATGGGCAAAACATCTATCTCGGCAACCTGTCGATGGGGTTTGCAACAGATGAGACCTTTAACGTTCATGTTTCAAATTCGATTGCGATCGATATCACTTTGGCCGACAGCATTCTGGCGCTTAGTCTGGATCGTTCGAACCACCCAAAGGGGCGCCATTCCAAGGGCGCGCTGATTTGTTCAGACGAAGGACAGAACAACCAGTGCGGGCGGATTTCGCTGTTGCGAAACCTTTTTGCGCATCATCGCGACCGCTCGCCCGATCTCAAGGCCACAGATATCGGTCCGATCGAAGTCATCAACAACATTTTTTACAATCCAATCAGCCAGTTTGGCGAATTTTATGATTTGATTGGCAACACGGCGATTGCTTATCTGGGAAATTTGGCTCTGACTGGGCCAAGCACAATTCGCAAAGCCCCCGAGGCGGTACAGGTCTTTGAGTGGGAGGACGATTTTGCGGTCTCGCTTTGGGCTGAGGACAATAAAGCCACAACCGCAGAAGGGTGCCGCAGACGAAGGGTCAAGGTATTGGACAAAGTCGCCAAAGCACAACAGGTTGCTCCGGGAGGCTGGGCGCTGGCGGCTGACCCGATGCCTCTGGTGGAGGTGCTGGACAGTGTTTTAGCACGGGCCGGGGATCAGATCGAAGGTCGTCGTGCGCCTGACAGTCTGGATGCGCAGGTCATTAACGATGTGCTCAACTGCACGGGACAGGTCATTGACCGGGTGGATCAGGTTGGCGGTTGGCCCGATATTGCCACAATCAATCCGGCGGGCATTGTTGATAGCGATGGTGACGGGCTGCCGGACGCTTGGGAAAAGACCCGCGATGCTTTGGATTGGACGCACGCTGAC
The DNA here is from genome assembly GCA_019090405.1 of Paracoccaceae bacterium. Taxonomy (GTDB): domain Bacteria; phylum Pseudomonadota; class Alphaproteobacteria; order Rhodobacterales; family Rhodobacteraceae; genus NORP181. The sequence continues at coordinate 4,686 of JAHRVZ010000287.1, read as the reverse complement.
GATCCCTGGGCTATCGACCCTTCCAGCGGTATGAGCCATGTGGAAACCTGGCTGGCCACGCTAGCAGGAGACAAGGTGTGATGTCTCGGCTGACATCCGGGCTTCGGAACGATCCTGTTTTGGGCGTTTTTGCACGTAATCTAAAGTGGATTTTTTCGTCGCAAATGGCGGTGGCGGTTCTGGGTATGGTATTTCTGGCCATTGCAGCACGAACCTTGGGGGCTGCCGGGCTTGGCCTGCTGGCGCTGGTCGAAGCGTACGCGCGAATTGTGGCGCGGTTGACGCATTTTGAGCCATGGCAAGCCGTGATCCGCTATGGCAGCGAGGCTTTGGAATCCGATGAACCCGAACGGTTTGGCCGCCTGATAGGGTTGTCCGTACTCTTGGATTTGGCAGGTGGTTTGCTGGCGGCACTGACGGCGCTGATTTTGCTGCCGCTGCTGGCCCCGTTGCTGGGGTTGGATGATGCGCAGCAATGGTTGTTGGCGGCAGGCGCCTTGGCAATCGTGTTTTCGCTTCGAGCCACTGGTATTTCGCTGCTGCGGCTTTACGATCGGTTTGATCTGTTGGCAAAAATTGACGCGGCAATGGCGGCTTTTCGGGTCTGTCTTGCGGTGCTGGCATGGGCTTTGGGGGCCGGGCTAGCGGGGTTCGTGGCGATATTTGTACTGATCAGCCTGATTGATGGGGTGCTGGCGTTTGTGGCGGGGCGTCGGCAGATGCGTCCCAAAGGCCACCGAATACAATATGGCAGGCTGCGCCAGACACTTGACCAAAACCCGGGATTTCTACGATTGGTGTGGGACAGCAATCTGGCAGTCATTCTGCGCCAGACCTCCCAACGTTTGGATGTGATCATTCTGGCAACTTTGGTGCCTGTGGCATCGGTTGGGTATTACCATATTGCCCGGCGTTGCGGCGATGCGGCGTTACGGTTGGGCCGCCCGCTTAGCCAAGCGATTTATCCGGAACTGGCCCGCTTTGCCGCCCGCGGTGAAACGCGGCGCCTAAGCCGGATTGTGCGTGGCATCAGCCTGGGATTTGCAGCTGTCCTTGTGGTGGTGCTGGTGCCGGTAATCTGGCAGTTGGCCCCGATTATCAAAGCAGTCTTTGGGCCAGACTATTTACCTGCCGTAACAGCAGTATCGATTCAGACCGTCGCCGTGGGAATTTACCTTAGCGGTATTATCCTGAACCCTGCATTGCTAAGCCTTGGGCAGGGTCGCGCCATGGTACGGATCGGAGCAATGACCGCCGCGTTGTTCTTTATTCTGTTCATTCCTATGGTCTCGGTTTTTGGCGTTGCGGGGGCATCGGGTACTCATCTGATCTGTAACGTGCTTTGGCTGGGCCTTGGGATTTGGGTATTGCGACGTAGCCTGCAAAGCGTGGCCACCACGCAGGAGAGCACGCAGGAGAGCACGCAATGAGCACCAATTCCACGATCAGTTCCTACACACGCCGCTCGGGAAACCCGGTTTTTCGCTGGCCGGATTGGTTTGGGTTGCGGCGCGCGGGGCTGACCGGAGGAGAGGGGCTATTTATTGCGTTGCTTGTGGCTCTTGCGCCGATCAACTACCTGAGGCTGAACGCGTTTTATGTCACAGCTTCGGATGGGGCAGCCATTCTTGCCCTGTTTTTCATGCTGGCACACCGCCACTTGCCAATCAGGTTTTTTGGACCAGCCACAGGGCTTTGGTTACTTTCGTTTTTGCTCTTTGTCGGTGGGATCTCTTTGGGGTCAGTCGTAAATGGCGATTCAACGGAATTGATAAAGACCTTTTTGCAGTATTTTTTCTCGCTGATCGTGTTGCCGGTTTTGCTGGCCGGGCGCAGTTATGAACAGATTGTTGCGCTTTTGAAAGTGTTGATCGCCTCGATCACATTTGTGATGATATTTGGTATCTATGTGATCTATTTTATGGATGATCCGGGGCCACGACTGATTTCCTATAACGGACGATTGCGGTCTCTTATCGAACGCGAAAACGAATGTGCGACGATGGCGGGCATTGCCGCAATACTACTGCTAGGGCTGTACTTTCTTAAACAGATACGGTTGCGTTGGGTGTTGTTCTGTTTGCCATTTCTCTATTTCGGAGTTCTGCTGACTGGATCAAACAGCGGATTGATCCTGTCTGTGGTGGGCACCATTTCGATCATGCTTTTGTGCGGGACCAAACGGCATATGATCATTGTGGTCGTCTGTGTCGTTGCGGCCGTACTGGCGGTTCTGAACCTGGGAGCGTTTTTTTTGCCGGAAGTGTTTCAAGAGCGAGTGTTGGGCGCGTTCCTGAACGCAGACCTTTCCGAAGCCGGCACCTTCACGGGGCGGTTTGAAATGTTGCGCGAAGCGATTGAAATCTCTCGTGAAACGCTTTTCATTGGGCTTGGCGCAGGTCAGTACCATGAAATCAGCGCGCATGACACTCAGGTGCACAATGTATATCTGCTCAGCCTGACTGAAGGCGGGCTAATCTCGTTGATCGGACTTGTCGGATTGCTTTTGACAGGGGTTTACCTTGGATGGATGGCGATTGTTTCGGGCCGTTCCCCCAAAGTTGCAGCGATTTCGCTGACAGTTCTGTTCATTGTTGCTCTTCAATTGAATATGTTTCCCACGTTTTACGCCCGGTTCTGGAATGTGCCGTTGATTTTAACAATGGCGCTAAGTGCGTCGCGCTTGCCACGTTTCGATCCAACATGGCAGGTTCGGCCGAATGCGTCTGCTATTTAAAGGAATTCACCATGAAAGCCATGCGTTTGATAGGTTGTTTTTTCGCAGTAACACTTAGCTTGCTGGCCAGTTTCGTATTTGCCGAGAGCTATCGTTTGTTACCACAGGACCAGGTCATATTGCGGGCGATGCGATGGAACGACCTGACTGCGTCTTACGTGCAATGGGAAGGTGTCTCGGGTGAATACACCGTGGCAGCGGACGGGACATTGATGGTGCCGCTAGTCGGCCAGATCGAGGCACAGGGCAAAGCGTTAGGCGAACTGTCGGCAACGCTGCAGATGCAGTTTCGACGTGAGATTGGCATGGCCAAATCTCCGCATGTCGCACTAGAGATTGTGGGACACCAGCCAATTTATGTTCTTGGGGACGTGACTTCGCCCGGCGCATATCCGTTCCAGCCCGGTCTGACAGCCCAGCAGGCGCTGGCTCTGGCGCGGGGACCACTGCGTCCTCCGATGCAACTGTTAAACAATCGTGTGGACACTCAGACGCTTCGGTTTGGGGGGGAAATTCGGCTGTTGAGCGATCAGATTAACGCTTTTGAAGTTGAACAACAGCGACTGATCGCGGACCTTGACTCGTTGTCCCCAGGCACAAATGCAAATGTCACGGCACCTGGCGGTCTGGAAGGTGATATTCTGGCCGCCGAACAATCTGCGCGACAGGGACAGAGCGAACGCTACCAGGCATTGCGGACCATGCTGAAAGAGCAGATCGTAAGCCTTACCGAACAGCTTGAGTTACGCCGAGAGCAGGCCGCTGTAACCAGAGAAGAATTGGAAAAAGTTTCAGCACTGAAGGCTAAAGGTCTGACCGTGAACACGCGGGTGACGGATTTGACAACTGCGATCAATGGCTTTGAGGCCGAGCGTCTGACGATCGAGATTGCTTTGCTGTCCGCGCGTCAGGAACTTAATCGAACGGAACGGGATGAACTGTTTCTGTTTGACTCTGCAAGGACCGCTGCGCTGGTGCGCCTGAATGAGATTCAGCAAATCTTGGCGACTTTGCGAACACGGCTCGCGACCGCCCGTATTCTACATGCCGAGGTTGTCGCCGCGGGGTTCTCGACGGATGCTCAACCCGTAAGCGAAGAAGTGATCCAGTATCGTGTGACTCGAAATGGTGCCCTGTATGACGGCGATTTCAAGGCGACCGCCACCTTGCTGCCAGGAGACACCGTCGAAGTCACCCGCATAGTCTTTGTGATTCCTGTTACCGATTAAAAGGGGTTTTGAATTGCCAAAACCTATTCGGATATTTTTCCCTTATGTCGGAGGGGACACAATTGGTGGCAGCCATGTGTCCTCGCTAAAGCTCGTCGCTGCCCTTGATCGCGACCGGTTTGAGCCGGTCATAGCCCTGCATCGAGAGGGCGGGGCGTTAGGCGAATACGTGGCATCGCTAGGGATGGAGTATCAGGTGATTTCCAAGCCGGCCATTATCGCCCCAAAGTATAGCCGTACATCGGCTGACGCCTCTCTGGCTGGGTATCTGACCCGTTCAGTTCCCGGGTTCACCCGACTGCTGCGAGAAATGAAAATTGATATCGTGCATACAAATGATGGCCGGATGCATGTGAGCTGGGCTTTGCCCGCCCGGCTGTCTGGTGCGCGGTTTGTCTGGTATCATCGACAGGGTCCGGGTGCATCAGGCGCGAACAAGGTAGCACCTTTGCTGGCAGACAAAATCCTTTCGGTATCGCAATTCGCCCGTCCAAGCCACCCGATCCGGTCTATTGATAGTCGGTTTGATGTTGTGCGCAGCCCGTTTGATTTTTCCACCGAACCGCCAGACGCGGCAGCCTGCCACGCTGCGTTGTGTGACGAGCTTGGCGTGCCAAAAAATGCGTTGTTGCTGGGGTATTTTGGGCTTTTGAACAGCCGAAAACGGCCAGATCACTTTGTCCGTGCCATCGCGCATATCGCTGCTGCCATGCCCGAAAG
>JAHRVZ010000286.1 GCA_019090405.1 Paracoccaceae bacterium | reverse complement strand
GCGTCGCGCCCTCCATTTTGGTTACTTTGGTCCAGGCGCTGACACCTTCGGTGTTGCGCCGCGCGCGCACCAAAGACATCGCCAGTCCGCGCTGCAGATCAATTCTGCCGGGCGTTGTTTTGAGGGCTCGTTGAAAATAGGTTACACCCTCATTCGGGTCGGCAACCGTCAACATCACATCGTTGAGATCGGTTTCGTCAACGACATTTACGTCCTGCAATGCCCGATCAACTGTTTCGTCACTTTTCTCGGCGCAGGCTGACAGGGTTAACCCGCCAGCGACCAAAGCCGGAATCAATATAAATTGGCGCATTTTTTGCGTCCTTTACTGCTCTTGCCTCGTTCATGGTGTTCTGCTGATAAGGTAGTCACTGCTACCACGCTGCACCAATTTGTAATCATTGTTTTGAACACTAGTGTTATCACTATTTTCTGATTTTGCGAGTGCCAAGCGCAAATTTTCCCGAATTGAGTCGTTTTGGCCATCATCCAGGGCAAAAGCCTTACGAAAAACATGCTCTGCTTCGGTTATTTCGCCTTTTTCCATCAAAAGGACACCCAAATTATTCCATGCTTCGGGCCATTGTTCGTCTTTTTCCACAGCGCGGCGCAGCAGGGTTTCTGCCTGTCCCAAACGACCCAGCCCCAAATTGGCAGTGCCCATGCCATTCAAAATTTCTGCTGTCAAACCCTGTTCCAGAGCGGCGCGATTGAATGCTTCCAGTGCAAGTTCGTATTGTCCGACCTCTAACAGGCGCTGACCGACTTCGGCGCCATCAGTTGCTGTCTTTGACAGATCTACCCCGGGTGCATACAGCCCGTCGGGTGTTGTGGATATTGTTTTGGGACCACAAGAGGCCACCACCGCAAATGCGATGATGGCCGTTAGTGTTGATCTGATTGGCGTAGCTTGCGTCACGCCGGTTTTTGTCATTAGATCAATTGCTCATATTGCCAAATTCTGAAATTCCCATTGCTGATGGACCAACAAGGATTATCAACAACGGAGGAACCGTCAGCCCCATAGTGGCAAGGGTCATTTTGGTTGGCAACTTATTTGCGGCTTCTTCTGCGCGCATGACTCTTTTATCACGCATTTCTCCGGCGTAGACCCGCAAAGCCTCGGCGATTGAGGTACCAAACGTGGCAGACTGAACCAAAACTGTAACAAACGATGAAATATCCGGCACGCCACAGCGCACGCCCATATCTTTCAGAACCATAGTTTTATCTTTACCGGCCTTCATTTCGTAAGCGACAATTTCAAATTCTTCTGCAAGTTCAGGATAGGACGCATGTAATTCCTTGGCCACACGGACAATTGATTGATCAAGCGATTGCCCGGCCTCAACGCAAACCAGCATCATATCCAAAGAATCCGGGAACCCCGCTGTTATTGCTTCTTTGCGGGCCTCTACCCGCCGCGTTACCCAATATTTTGGTAACATATAGCCTACACCACCTGGTGCGATGATACGTATCAACCTTTGCTGAGTATCAAAAAGGTCGGCATCGTTCATGACAAAAACATAAACCAGCCCTGCCACCAGACCTATAATTGCAAGCGCGAACTGCGCGAAATGAAAGAACCGGACAGCATCGCGGGAACCATAGCCGGCCTGACGCAGTGTCAACTGCATGGCTGACAGCTCTTCCTCGTTCTGAGGTTCAAGGAAAGAGGCAAATTTCTGAAGTTGCTCGTTCCTGTTCCCTTGGCGCAGGCGCTCTTTCTTTGGTTTGGCTTGTGACTTTGTTGTCTGGTCGCGCTTGAATTTCTTCAGCGGATCTTCGCGTTGGTTCAGCAATAGCGGGATCATCAGCAGGATCATGAACAGACCCAGTCCGCCTAATACAATCGCGGGGCCAAACTCGCCCAGCGAACCGGTGAGCATACCGTTAATATTTTCCAAAAATTCCATTTTTGGTCTCCGGTTAAACTTTGATATCTGTCAAAATGCGCATGACAATCAAATTGGCGGTGAGAAGAATTCCAACAATAAAACAAGCAGGGATGAAATACTCATGTGTCATTGCCTTATCGTAGTAATGAGGGTCCATCAGCAAAAGCCCACCTAGGGCGACCAACGGAAATGCGGACAGAAATTTACCAGACCACTGTGCCTCGGCGGTGATGGCTTTGACACGGCGAAACAGGCGAAACCGGGCACGGATAACCTGAGCCAGACCGGCCAGAATTTCCGCGAGATTACCACCGGATTGCTGCTGAATAGTCACCGCAACCGACAAGAAACGCATATCTTGCATATCCAGACGTTCCGCCATTTCGCGCAATGATTCGCTGACGTCCCGACCATAGGCATTTTCATCGACGATAACGCCGAATTCAGTGCCAAGAGGGTCCGCGACTTCGTTGGCGACGATCTGGATCGCGGAGGTGAACGGGTGGCCAACACGCAAGCTTCTTACCATCAGTTCAACGGCGTCAGGCAATTGTTCTTCGATCATTCCCATACGCTTTTTGGCCTTGGAGTTGATCCAGAAATAGACACCACCAACACCAATAAAGACCGATCCGATTGCGCGGATTGCAATATCGGTCTCGGTGCCGATGCTTAGCCCGACAAAAGCCACAGCAGACAGACCTGCCATGATCATAATAAGTTGACGAGGCGAAAATGCGATAGCTGCTTTTTGAGCCTTGTTGGCAAGCAGCGAATACAGCGGGATCGAGCGTGACTTCATGTGCTGCTGCATTTCTTTGCGCAGCTGATCCAGCACTTGTTCGCGCGCAGCACCTTTTTCCAACATTTGCAGCCGCCGATTTACGCGGTTGTTCAGGCTGATGGATTTACCAAATGCTACCAGGTACAGGCCTTCGACCAGGACCAGAACGCCAACAAAGATGAGGACGTAGATAATTGGTTCTGCACTAAGAGACATTATGCTGACTCCATTCTGGTGGGTTCATAAATTGACATCGGCAGGTTGTAACCCCACATGCGGAATCGTTCGGAAAAGTGGCTGCGAACGCCGGTTGCCGTGAATTGACCAATGATCTTGTTTTCCGGTGTCAGGCCAATACGCTGATATTTAAAGAGTTCCTGCATCGAGATGACTTCTCCCTCCATACCGGTGATTTCTGTAATTGACGTCATGCGCCGTGATCCATCCTGCAATCGTGATACCTGAACGAGCAGGTTCACAGCCGACGAAATCTGACTTCGCATCGCTTTTAGCGGCATTTCGATGCCAGCCATCGAGATCATATTTTCAAGACGGCTGATACCGTCACGCGCACTGTTGGCGTGGATGGTGGTCATCGACCCGTCGTGGCCTGTGTTCATGGCCTGCAACATGTCGATAACTTCCTCGCCACGGGTTTCGCCAACGATGATCCGGTCAGGCCGCATCCGCAGCGCGTTTTTCAGGCAATCGCGCGGCGATACTTCGCCTTTGCCTTCAACGTTAGGTGGGCGGCTTTCCATCCGACCCACGTGAACCTGCTGGAGCTGAAGTTCCGCAGTATCTTCGATCGTCAGGATACGTTCGTCATCTGCAATAAACGACGACAAGGCGTTCAAGGTGGTGGTTTTACCCGAACCAGTACCGCCCGAAACAATGATGTTAAG
>JAHRVZ010000285.1 GCA_019090405.1 Paracoccaceae bacterium | reverse complement strand
GACCGCGCCTATCCTTACGAAGCCTACGACAAAGTGGCCAAAGCTGGCTGGCTGGGCATCCTGTTCGCCGAAGAAAACGGTGGTCTGGGCGGTGATATCGTTGACTATGCACTGATGTGCGAAGGTTTGGCGAAATACGGTTTTGACTTTGCCACATCTTTGATGGTTGCGACCTTCACGGCGATGAACATCGAAAAATTCGGGTCTCAGGAACAGAAAGATCAGTATATCGCGCCATTCCTGAGCGGCGACATCCGGTTTTCGATCTCGATTTCCGAACCCAGTGCCGGTTCTGATGCGGCGTCAACCCGGACCCGCGCGAAACGCGATGGTGATGATTGGGTTGTGAACGGTCAGAAACTGTGGTGCTCGGGGGCTGCTGCTGACAATGTTGTGCTGGCCATGCTGACGCGCACCGACCCGGACGCGCCTAAACACAAAGGCCTGTCGACCTTCCTGATCCCTAGCGACACCAAAGGGCTGGACATTCGCAAGCTGCCGACAATGGCACGTCGGGCCACCGGTACGACCGAAATCTTTGTCGATGATGTGCGGGTTCCGCATAGCTCGATGCTGGGCGGCGAAGGTCAGGGTTGGCCGATTATCTGTGACCACCTTGAACTGGAACGTGTTGCTGTGGCTGCTGCCTATACCGGCAATGCCCAGATGGCGGTGGATGATGCACTGCGTTATGCCCATGAACGCAAACAGTTTGACCAGCCGATCTATGATTTTCAGGTGATCAAACATATGCTGGCCGACATGCAGACCCAGGTCGATGCGGCCCGGCTGCTGACCTATCGTGCGGCCAATATGGCGGCGGCAAAAGAACCCTGCATGCGCGAAGTATCCATGGCGAAACTGTTCGCCTCGGAAACGCTGCAAACGGTCACGCGTCAGGGCATGCAGATCCTTGGCGGTCATTCGATGCTGCCCGACAGTGACATGGAGCGCTATTTCCGCGAAGGTATGCAAAGCACCATCGGCGGCGGCACCTCGCAGATTCAGCGCACGCTGATCGCGCGCACAATGCGCCCCAGTTGATGCGCCCCAGCTAAGGAGACATGGATATGAAAAACGGACGTGATCCGGTAATCGTCGGTTTGGCGGACTCCGCACTTGAAGGTGGACGGTTCGTCAAGCAGGCCTCGGTATTGGGCCATTGTGCCCTTGTGGCAAATGAGGCCCTCAAAGAGGCTGGGCTAAGCATGAAAGATGTCGATGGTCTGTTGACTGCCGGCATGTGGGGGGTGCCGGGGCCGGGGCAACTGAACACCGTTACCCTGGGCGAATATCTGGGCATTATGCCGATGTTTGTTGATGGCACCAACATCGGCGGATCAGCCTTTGAGGCGCATGTCGCCCACGCTGCGATGGCGCTGCGTGAAGGATATTGCGAAGTGGCGCTGATCGTCTATGGATCAGACCAGAAATCGCTGCGCAGCCGCACCCTTGGAGGGCGGCCTTCGGTGCTGAACATGCAGCATGAAACTCCTTATGGTATGCTGACTCCGGTGGGGGGCTATGCGATGGCCGCGCGCCGTCACATGCATGAATATGGTACCAAATCCGAACATCTGGCTGAAATCGCCGTGGCCGCCCGTAAATGGGCGCAGCTAAATCCAGCCGCCACTCGTCAGGACGACATGAGCATTGACGATGTGATGGACAGCATGATGATTTCCGATCCGTTGCACTTGCTGGATTGTTGTCTTGTCACAGACGGTGCCGGGGCCATCGTGATGACCACCGCCGAACGGGCCAAAGACCTGAAAACCACGCCGGTCAGTGTGAAAGGCTACGGTGAATCCCACAGCCATTGGGCGATTAGCGAAATGCCGGACCTCGCGCATCTGCTGCCTGCTGCCAAAGCGGCTAAACGGGCAATGGAAATGGCAGGGGTCAAACACAGCGACATCGACGTAACGCAGATTTACGACAGCTTTACCATAACGGTGCTGTTGTCGCTTGAGGCTTTGGGGTTCTGCAAACCCGGCGAAGGTGGCGCATTTGTGTCAGACGGGCGCATCGCACCGGGGGGCGAATTTGCACTAAATACCAGCGGCGGCGGGTTGTCGGCGCTGCATCCGGGCATGTTCGGGATGTTCCTTTTGATCGAAGCCACCCGCCAACTGCGCGGTGACTGCGGTGCACGGCAGGTCAAAGGCGCCGAAACGGCTCTGGTGCATGGCACCGGCGGCACGCTGTCCTCGGGGGCAACGGTGATATTGCAAAAGGGGTTGCAGGCATGAGTTATGATAATCCACTTCCGGTAATTGATCAGGACAGCGCCCCATATTGGGAGGCCGCCCGTCAGGGTCGGCTGGATATTCCGCTGTGCGCAGACTGTGGCAAGCACCATTTTTATCCGCGCACGGTTTGTCCGCACTGTTTTTCGGACAAGCTGAGCTTTGACACCGTCAGCGGACGTGGCACAGTGCACAGCTTTACCATCTCGCGCCGTCCGGCAGGGCCGGGTTTCGCTGACGAGGTGCCCTATGTGGTGGCATTGATTGATCTGCAAGAAGGCCCGCGCATGATGAGCCGGATTGAAACGGATGATGTCGAAAGTGTGCAGATCGGATCATCGGTTGAAGTGATCTTTGTCAGGGCCACGGATGAGGTTACGTTTCCGTATTTCAAACTGACCTAAAGCTGACAGACAGAACAAGTAAAAAGGGCGCGCGCCAGAGATGGCACGCGCCCTTTGTCATGTCTGAACCGCTTAGGCCGGGGTTGGTGTGCGCCCTTTGCCCCGCGCCACACGCCAGCCAATCAGCGCCACCAAAAGTGCTCCGCCCAGCATGTCTGACTGCGGCGTAACATAGAACAATGCTGCCGCCGCGATCAGAAACAGCGCCCGTTCCACGCCGTTCAGAACGCCCTTGAGCCAGCCGCTCATGCCGACGCTGACGGCGAAGACTGCGGCCATCGCCACGCCCAGATCCAACGCGATGGTGAACCCGTCGCCCTGCGCCAGAATGCCGGGGCGGAATACGAACAGGAACGGCACCACATAGATTGCTGCCGCCAGTGCCAGGGCGCGTCCGGCCACCTTCCAGAAACTTGCCCCTGCCAGGGCCGCCGCCGCATAGACGCTGGCGCAGACCGGCGGGGTAATCGCTGACAGGATGGCATAATAGAACACGAACAGATGCGCCGGCAATTCCGGCACGCCCAACCGGATCAGGCTGGGCGCGGCGACCGCTGCGGCCAATACGTAGGATGCGGTTGTCGGCACGTCCATGCCCAGGATGATCGACAGCAATGCCGCCAGCACCAAAGCCAGAATCATGCCCTGATCCGACACCGAGAACAGCAGGTTCGAGATTTTCACCCCGGCCCCTGTCGCTGTCATCACCTTGACCACAATCGCCGCACAGGCCAGCAGCGCGGCGATCATCACCAACGCACGACCGGCCTCGACCAACCCGCGAAAGATGTCGCCCACAAGGTTGCCCCAGATTTGCACAAGGTTCATCCCGGTTCCGGATCGTATTGCCCCGTATGGGCGCATGACAGCCTGCGAGATCAACAGGATTGTGATTGCCGCGGCACCACCAAAGCTGGGGGTATAGCCAGAGTAAAGGAAATAGATCACCGCACCAATCGGCAGGAACAGCGGCAGGCATTTGTCCAGCGCCAGAAACTCGATCGGTTTGGGCATGTCTTCCAGCGGAGTGGGTTGCAGGTTAACCTTGCGGGCATACAGATCGACTCCCAGCCAGACGGCAAGGTAATACAGGAATGCCGGTCCCAGCGCCGCTACGGCGATGTCGGAATAGGGGATGCCCAGAAACTCAGCCATGATGAACGCGCCCGCGCCCATCACTGGTGGGGTCAACTGCCCGGCGGATGAGGCCACTGCCTCGACCGCGCCAGCGAACGCTTTGGGGTATCCCAGACGCTTCATCGTCGGGATGGTGATCGACCCGGTCGCCATGACGTTGGCGACGGCCGATCCGGTTACGGTGCCGAACATGGCGGATGACAGCGCGCAGACCTTGGCCGGTCCGCCATAGCTGCGCCCGGCGATAAACGTGGCCATCTTCATGAACACATCAGTGGCACCGGTGGACAGCAACAATGCGCCAAGGATCACATAGATGGTAATCACCCGCGCGCCGATGTCGGCCAGATAGCCAAACAGCCCGCTGGTCGAGGAATAGAAAGTTTCCACGGCGGTTCGCGCCGATACGCGTGGTGGGCGCCAGCTGCTGTCCATGAAATCATTGCCAAAGTAGAAATAGACCAGCGTGAACAACGCCAGCGCCGGCAGGAACCAGCCGATGACGCGGCGGGCGGCTTCGATGGTCAGCAACAAAGCAACCAGGGCTGCGACTTTGTCGACGTTGTTATAGCGCACCATGATGTCGAAATAACGTTCGCGGTTCAGGATCACATAAAGGCAGACGCCAAAGGCCAGTGCTGCCAGTACCAGATCAATTGCGATTTCGATCGCTGAGCGCTGGCCGGTACGCGACGCGCGAGCGGCGTGCAACAGGAACGCGCCGCCGATGCCGAAGCCTACAAAGATCGGCCGCTGGATCAGCGGTTCGAACTGGCCGAAAAAGGCGGTATAAAGATGCAAAAGGCAGAACGAGGCAAACAGCCCCTTCAGCAGGAGGGTTCCGAAATCGGTCCATCCGTTTGTGGTAGGATCATTGGTCACGTGTTGCCTGCCTTGTTGTCGAAAAGAGATGGAATATCATTGGCTTGTACAGCCAGAACCGGCGCGCCGGATTTATTGAGTGTCAACATGCCGTTCCCCAATATCATGTTGTCATGCTTGATCCCGCCGTTCGCGGGACGGATCAAATGGCTGCGCCCGCATGAATTGGGCGCAGCCGTGTTTTTGGACTTAGTTACCGGTTGTTTCTCTCCAGTAACGCTCGGCGCCGGGATGAAACGGCACACCTGCGTTGATCGTCGCCATGGCGTCGGCGGCGATGTCATAGCCTTTCAGCTGCGGCCACGCATCGACCAGGATCTCCATGTTCTCGTGGATTGATTTCGAGACATTATAGGCGCGATCATCATCCATCACCGCAGTCCGGGTCAGGAAGAACACGTTGGACTTGGGTACGATCACTTCTTCGGATCCGGGGATCATGCCAGCCTTGAGCGTGGTAAACCCAATGCCGTCAACCGCTGCTGCGACTGCGTCGGCCTGTTCTTGGGAATAGCCGATCAGACGCATGTCGGTGCTGGTCATCAGTTCCTGCAATGTCGAATCCACCGACGTGCCGGCCCCATATTTGCCATAGCCCACAAGCTGACGGTTCTTGATGCCCTCGACCGCATCGCCGACGGTGCCATAGATCAGATCTGCGTCAATGTCGAACATTTCCAGCGTTGTGGAAATCAGACCTTCAGCGGAACTGCCCCTGATGCCGGGGGCGAATTTCTTACCGGCCAGGTCTTCCAGCGACTCAACGCCGGAATCGGCACGCACCGCGACAAGCAGCACCGAAGAGCTGTAAGGATAAAGCGCAACCGTATCCGCGACCGGATGGCCGTCGAATTTGCCGGTGCCGTTGCGGGCCGCCAGCAGAACATTGGTTGTGGCCAGTCCCAGGTCGATTTCTTCACGCGACAGGCGCAGTACGTTGTCAACGCTGGCACCAGTTTCGATCACCGTGACCGAGGTGCCGTCCATGCCCTTTTCAAGCGCCTTGCTCATCGCCACCGAAATGGTGAAGTGGCTTGACGTCGGGCTGGTGGTGCCCATGGTCAGGTCCGCCGCAAACGCCG
>JAHRVZ010000284.1 GCA_019090405.1 Paracoccaceae bacterium | reverse complement strand
TTTATGATATGGCGCGACGGGTTGATCTGAAGCGGGTGGGTAAACGCCCGATGGAAATGCTGGCACGCGCCGGGGCGTTTGACGAATTGGACCGCAACCGCCGTCGGGTGTTTGAAAGTCTGGATGCCTTGGTCGGCTATTCGGCGGCGATTCACGAGCAGAAGAATTCGAATCAGGTATCGTTGTTTGGCGACGCGGGCGAAGATCTGCCAGAGCCACGCCTGTCGACTGCTGCGGATTGGGTGCCTGCCGAACGGCTAGGAGAGGAATTTCGCGCCATTGGGTTCTATTTGTCCGGGCATCCGCTGGACGATTACATGGTGCCGTTGAAACGTAAGGGTGTGATGACATTGGATGAGGTTCGGCAAAAGGCTGAAAGCGGTCCGTGTGTTGCCAAATTGGCCGGAGTTGTTGCCGGGCGGCAAGAACGTAAATCGGCGCGTGGCAATCGGTTTGCCTTTGCCCAGATGAGCGATACCACTGGTGCGTTTGAGGTGACTTTGTTCTCCGACACGCTTGAACTGGCGCGCGATCATTTGGAAACCGGATCAAAGGTTGTGGTTGTGGTCGAGGCGACGCTGGAAAGCGATCAGCTAAAGCTGCTTGGCCGTTCTGTCGCACCGATTGATGCGGCGGTGGCACAGGCGGGGACCAAAGGGCTGCGGGTATTTGTTGATGATGCCGGGGCGGTGGTGACGATTGCCAATGTTCTGGAGTCTGCAGGTAAGGCGGCAAGGTCTGCGTCCAAAGGGCCGGTGCAACTGTGCTTGATGGATAGTGGGCTGCCTGGCGAGGTCGAGATGGATCTGGGGCAGGATTTTGCCATTAACCCTGAGATCAAGGGCGCAATCAAAAGTCTGGCCGGGGTAATGATGGTCGAAGAGCTTTAGGCTTGCGCAGGCGGAATTTTGAAAAATTCCGGTCCGTTTTCTTTGTAAGAAAACGTCGGCGATTGCGGAAGTTATTTAGTAGTGCGGCGGGCGTTCATCGCCGATAACCACGCCGCCTGAATCCTGTGCCTCGCGTTCGCCTTCGCGCTGCATCAGCATATGGACGCGTCGAGTCAGGGTGTCGATTTCGTCCTGCTGACGGGCGACGATTTCGTTCAGGTCATCCACGGTGCGGGTCAGATGAGCGAGCTTTTCTTCGATGTCCAACATAGGTGTCTCCTTTTAGGGCTGATACACTGGCGACGTCTGCGCGCCAATGGGATTTATGGGTTTGTGTTTTCCATGAAAACACGCGGCCTCTGGCGGGAGTATTTGGAACGAGAAGAAATTGGGGGTGGTCTTGCTTGCTCCGACGGGGGGGTTGGGCTAGACCCGCGGCGAACCTTATATGCAAGGATGTGGCAGATGGCCAAGCAAAAGAAACAACCTCGTCCCAAAGCGATGACGCCTAAGGGGTTTCGGGATTATTTTGGCGCCGAAGTGACGCAGCGGAGCGAGATGTTGCGCGCAATCGGTGCAGTCTATCATCGCTATGGGTTTGAAGCGCTGGAAACTGCCGGAGTTGAAACCGTGGAGGCGCTGGGCAAGTTTCTGCCAGATGTTGATCGTCCCAACGAGGGCGTCTTTGCGTGGCAAGAGGATGAAAGCGACTGGTTGGCGCTGAGATATGATCTGACGGCTCCTTTGGCACGGGTCTACGCCCAGCACCGCAATGATTTGCCCACACCGTATCGTCGCTATGCGATGGGGCCGGTCTGGCGCAATGAAAAGCCCGGACCCGGGCGGTATCGTCAATTTTATCAATGTGATGCAGATACAGTAGGGTCGGCCAGCATGGCGGCAGACGCCGAGATTTGCGCGATGTTGTCGGACACGCTTGAGGCGGTTGGCATTGCACGTGGTGATTATGTCGTGCGAGTCAATAATCGCAAAGTTCTGAATGGTGTGATGGAAGTGGCCGGGGTGTTGGACCCTTCCGATCCTGAAGCCAAAGCGCATGAGCGCGGTATTGTGTTGCGTGCGATTGATAAACTGGATCGGCTGGGTGTTGCCGGGGTTCGGGCCTTGCTGGGGGCCGGGCGCAAAGACGAAAGCGGCGATTTCACGGATGGGGCTGGTCTTTCGGATGAACAGGCCGACATTGTTATCGGGTTTATCGAAGCTCGTGGTGATACCGGGGCGGCGACGGTGGCGCGGTTGCATGAACTGGTTCAGGGATCAGATATTGGTGTTCAGGGCGTTAATGAACTTGAAACGATTGCTGAGTTACTGAGTGCGGGTGGCTATGGTCCGGATCGGATCGTTATTGATCCGTCGGTTGTGCGCGGTCTTGGGTATTACACAGGCCCGGTCTATGAGGCCGAATTGACCTTTGAAATATTCGACGAAAAAGGACGCAAACGCCAGTTTGGTTCGGTCGCGGGAGGCGGGCGTTATGACGATCTGGTCAAGCGTTTCACAGGACAGGAAGTTCCGGCGACGGGTATTTCGATTGGGGTGGACCGGTTGCTGGCGGCCCTGCGCGAAAAGGGTCGGATTGAAAGCCGTGACGTGGGTCCGGTGGTTGTCACTGTGATGGATCGTGACCGGATGGCGGATTATCAGGCGATGGTGGCGGAACTGCGCAATGCCGGTATTCGCGCCGAGGTCTATTTGGGCAATCCAAAGAACTTTGGCAATCAGTTGAAATATGCAGACCGGCGCCGCAGCCCAATTGCGATTATCGAAGGTGGCGATGAAAAGGCCGCCGGTATCGTGCAAATCAAGGATTTGATCCTTGGCGCGCAGATTGCCGAAAACGCCACGCTTGAGGAATGGAAAGAGCGCCCCAGTCAGATCGAGGCACCACGCAATCAACTAGTAGCAACGGTGCGCGCAATGCTGGATCGGCAAAGCTGATGCCAAGCAGAGCGGAAACACTGGCGCGCGCAGCAGGGTTGCGGGCGCAGTTTGAAGCGGCGGGTGCGCTGCCGGTTGAGACCCCTATTTTGCAACCAGCAGAAACGTTGCTTGATCTTTATGGCGAGGATATTCGCGCGCGGGCCTATGTGACGTCAGACGCCCTTAGGGGCGAGCAGATGTTACGGCCAGATTTCACCGTACCGGTGGTGCAGATGCACATGGCGCACGGAGCGGAGCCAGCGCGCTATACCTATTCCGGCGAAGTGTTTCGTCGGCAAGAGGATGACCCGGACCGAGCTAATGAATACGTGCAGGTCGGTTATGAGGTCTTTGACCGTGCTGATCCGGCTGCGGCGGATGCCGAAGTGTTCGCGCTGATTTCCAAGGCATTGGCCAACCTGGAATTGCGCGCGGTGACGGGTGATATTGGTATTCTGATGGCGGCGGTGCGTGGGTTGAACACGACAGAAACGCGCAAAACCGCGTTGATGCGCCATATTTGGCGACCCAAACGGTTTCGCGCGTTGTTGGATCGTTTTGGAGGCCGCACACCCGTGCCCCCGACCCGGATCGCATTGCTGGCGATGGATGATCCGTTGGCTGGTATCGCTCCGCAAATCGGGCAACGGGATCTGGGCGATGTGACCGCGCGGATCAAAACCTTGCGTGAAGACATGGCCGCCGATCCGATTGCAGGACATGAGCTGTCAGCACTTGAAACGCTTTTGTCAGTGCAGGAAACCGCGCCCTTTGCGTTGCAACAATTGCGTGATGTGGCGGTGAATTTGCCGTCGATCCTGCCCGCGCTGGATCGGCTTGAACAGCGAATCGCGGCGTTGGATGCGCGCGGTGTCGACGTGGGCAATCTGGACTTTGAGGCCAGCTATGGGCGTACGTCGATGGAGTATTATGATGGCTTTGTGTTTGGATTTCACGCCGAACGGCGTCCGGATTTGCCGCCGATTGCCACTGGTGGGCGCTATGATGCGTTGACCCGGCAACTGGGGAATGGTGAGGAAATTCCAGCCGTGGGTGGCGTTTTACGCCCCGGTCCGATGCTTGAACTGGAAAGGGGTGTGCGATGACCCTTAAGCTTGGTGTGCCGTCCAAAGGGCGGTTGATGCAGAAAACTTTTGACTGGTTTGACAAACGTGGCATCCAATTGGCGCGAACCGGGTCAGACCGGGAATATGCCGGGGCTGTTTCGGGCATTGACGGGGTGTCTTTGGTGTTGCTGTCAGCCGGCGAAATCCCACGGGAACTGGCCGCTGGGCGCATTCATCTTGGTGTGACGGGAACCGATCTGGTGCACGAAAAACTGCCATTGTGGGAACAACAGGTCGAACAGATCGCTGTGATGGGATTTGGACAGGCTGACCTTATTCTGGCGGTGCCGCAATTCTGGGTCGATGTGGAAACGCTTGACGATCTGGATGCCGCCGCCGCCGAGTTTCGTGCGCGACATGGGTTTCGGTTGAGGATTGCCACAAAATATCACCGGCTGGTCCGCGAGTTTTTGCGTGCAGCCGGCGTATCGGATTATCAGCTGGTCGACAGTCAGGGCGCGACCGAAGGCACGGTTCGCAATGAAACAGCCGAGGCCGTGGCAGATATCACCTCAACAGGGGAAACCCTGCGGGCCAATCATCTGAAGCTGATGAAAGACGGCCTAATCCTGCGCTCGCAAGCGACGTTGTGGCGTAGCCGCATGTGCAAATACACCGAGGCTGAGTCGGCGTCTTTGGCCAAACTGCAAGAGTGTCTTGGGACCGGCTAACAAACGGGTCAAATGGTCTGGACTATTCTGTTGAATGGTTCGGGGCATTAAGGAATGATGCACCCATGAAACTGTGTGCGATCACGATGGTTTACCGCGATCATTGGGCCTTGGCGCAATGGTACGCACATTATGCGCGGATGGTCGGGGCCGAGAACCTTTATGTGGTGTCGCACGGCCACGACGCTGAGGTCCAAAAGATCTGCCCCGAGGCCAGCGTCATCACCGTGCCAAGGGATGATCTGTCTCATTTTGATATGGAACGCAGCAACCTGCTGAACGCATTTCAGAACACAATGGACAACATCTATGATTGGGTTATTCGCACGGACGTGGATGAATTGATCTGTCTGGACCCGATGATCTATCCGACTTTGTCTGATCTGCTGGCAGTGCAGGACGCGCATGCTTTGTTTGCTTTGGGGATGAACGTGGTTGACGTCGCAGGGGATCCTAAGTTGCCCAATGGGGTCGCCGCCTTAAGCAAACGAAGCAACGTTGAATTTTCTGGCCATTATAGCAAAGCATGGGTACGTCGTCGCGGCATTTCGTTGATGCGTCATGGGGTCAGGGTCAAACCCCGCAAGGCAAAGCGGTTTCCATTTGTCATGCCGCGTGGCGTGTATCTGGCGCATCTGAAATATGCCAATGCCAAAGAGCTGGACCTGTCAAACCGACACCGAATTGCGATGGCCAATATCAGCGGCATATCCGGGCTTCCGGGGGGCGGCTGGAAAGATGCCGAGGAAAAAGCCAAGCGGTTTAGCGCCGAGTTTGCCGCCAAACCGCATGTCGATTGGGCGACGGCAGAGCAGCAGGCCTATGAGACTTTGCAAACCCCTGTTCGCTCGGTTGATGAGGGGTTGGTGCGGGTCCAGTCTGTCAGGTTTGATTTTCGCACCCGGTTGCCTGCATGGTTCGCCGATTGCTAGACGGCATCAGCCCAATACGCCCAACCAGAACCAGACGGTGAACAGCGACAGGCCGGTCGCCATCAGAACCGACGTCGCCGCCACACGCTTGGCCCGGCCATAAATGTTGGCGAAAATATAGGCGTTAAACCCAGGCGCCATCGCCGCCCCGATTACGGCTGAGCGGAACAAATCCTGCGGCAATGACAGGCTTGCGCCCAAGCCCCAGACCAATGCCGGAAATACCATCAGTGAAATGGCCATAATAAAGGCGATCACCCGCAAGTCGCCTTCGGGTTTGTAACGCACCAAAACGCCACCAAGCGCAAATAGCGCGCCGGGCAGACCCGCGCCTGCGATCAATTTCACCGCGTCGTTCAACGCCGCAGGTACTGCAAGCCCGGTGAAATTGACAATAAAGCCTAACGCTATGGCAATGATCAGCACGTTTTTGAACATCGACAGCAATGTCGAACCAAGCAATGCCATACGACCCTTGCCCCGATTGCGCACGATCTCCATGACGGTGATGCCAAGACAATAACAAAAAGGCGAGTGCACCGAGATAATGGCGAATGTGCCGATCAGGCTATCTGCCCCATAGGCCCGTTCGGTAATTGGCAGACCCATCAGCAGTAAATTTGAGAACAAGCAGCAAAAGCCGATAACGACACAGTCTTCCCATTCGCGCCGGAAAATCAGGCGTGCTCCTATCATGCCGGCAAAGAAACACAGGGTGGCGACGCTGTAATAGGTCAGTATCAGCACCGGGCTGAATCCGACAGACAGGTCCAAGGTTGAAATGGCAATAAACAACAGGCAGGGGATGGCGACCCCTTGGCTGAATTTCATGATCCCGTCGATATGGGATTCGTTCAAATACCCGGAACGCGTGAGCGTATAGCCGACCCCGATCACCAGAAAGACCGGCAGGATCACATCAAGAAGGGTTTGGATCAAACCTGAAACTTCAGGGTCATGCCGTCAAAGGCGGGGGTTACATTTTCCGGGGTCTCATCGCGTATTGTGTCATAGTCCAGATCAATGTGCATATTCGTCAGAACCGCCTGTTTTGGAGCGACTTTGCTGATCCATTCCAGCGTGCGTTCCAGATGGGCATGGGTTGGGTGCGGTTGGCGGCGCAAGGCGTCTACGATCCAACAATCCAGATCTTCCAGTTCGGCCCATGAACGGTCATAAATATCTGAGACATCAGGCAGATAGGCGACCTTGCCAATGCGAAATCCAAGCGCGTCGATACTGCCATGCGCAACCGTAAACGGGCGAAACGAAATCGCTCCTCCGGGACCGTCGATTTCGAAGGCGCCTGAAATGGTCTTCATATCAAGAATTGCCGGATAGGGTGATTCATCTGGTTGAACAAAGGCATAGCCAAAGCGCGACAAAAGCGCATTTTGCGTGCCGCCATCGGCCCAAACCGGAATGCGCGCGCGCATGTTTATTACGATCATCCGCAAATCATCAATGCCGTGCACATGATCGGCGTGAAAATGCGTATAGATGACGCCATCCAAACGACCGGTTTCCGCGCTTAGCAATTGGCTGCGCAAATCAGGAGAGGTGTCGATCAGCACGCTTGTCACGCCTTCATCGGTCTCACGTTCGACCAGAACCGAACAGCGGCGGCGGTTGTTTTTCGGATTGTCCGGATCGCAGTCACCCCAATGGCCACCAAGTCGCGGCACACCACCAGAAGACCCACAACCAAGAACGGTAAATCGCATTTCAGCCATCAGGATGTTACCTTATACGCGGCGGCTTTGGCGAACAGCCGGTTGAAATTGGCCTGCGTTTGGGCCGCAAATTCAGCATAACCCATGGCGAACACTTCGGCCCCTTTGCGTGCTGTATGGGCGGTATATGCAGGTTCATTGCGTTTGCCACGAAAGGGCGGTGGCGCAAGATAAGGCGAGTCGGTTTCCACCAAAATACGGTCTACGGGTGCTGCGGCGAAGATATCGCGCAGTTCCTGGCTTTTGGGAAACGCCGCAATGCCAGACATCGACAGATAGAACCCAAGATCCAAAGCGGCACGGCCCAGTTCGGCAGAGGATGAAAAGCAATGCATGACACAGTCGTAGGCTCCGTTGCGGTATTCCTCGGTCAGAATTTCCGCCATGTCATCATCTGCGGCACGGGCATGGATGATCAGCGGCAGACCGGTTTCACGGGCCGCATCAATGTGCAGGCGCAACGACGTTTTCTGCGCCTCGGCACTTTCGGCTGTATAGTGATAATCCAGCCCCGACTCTCCGATACCGACGAATTTCGGGTGCTTGGCCATCGCCAGCAATTCGTCGACGGTTGCCATTGGCTCTTGCGCGACGCTCATCGGGTGGGTGCCTGCCGCGTAAAACACCTGCGCATGGGCTTCGGCGATGGCACGCACCTGTGGTTCCTGCTGCAAACGCGTACAGATCGTAACCATGCGGGTTACGCCAGCATCCGCGGCGCGCGCGATAACAGCGTCCAGTTCACCGTCAAAATCGGGGAAATCCAGATGGCAGTGACTGTCGGTTATCGGGTGGATATCATTTGGTGTATCTGTCATCTGCCCCTGCTGGCGGGGTCAACCCGCGGCGGTTTCCTGCATTTTGAAAAACGTATCTAGGACAAGAGAGGCAGGGTCAAGGTTGACCGCCTGTCCATGACGCGAGCGCGCGGTTATTGTGGCCGCGATTTCGGCCCATGCGCGGCCTTTTTGCGGATCACTTGCCAGTCGGGCAAAGGCCATGGCCTCGCCGGGTGCGGCCTCGGGTGTCAGAGCTTGTCCGCTGGCACCAGTGCGCGCCATTCGTGCAAGGGCGATGTCGATCAGGTTCAATAACAGCTCGAATTTCTCGGACGCGCCACGCTGTGCGGCAGCTTCGGCAAGGGCCAGCGCGCGGGACCGGTCAAGGCGGGGCAGGCTGTTAAGAATGGCAATCAGCTCGGCATAAATCTGCAGACCACCCAGGTTGATCAAACGCAGGGCGGCACCAACAGAGCCGCTGGCCAAAGCGGCCAGATGTTCGCCTTCTTCGGGGGCTTGTGTCCCGGTTTGTGCCAGCGCCGATTGCATGTCATCAGCGGACAGCGGCGACAGTCGCAACGTCCGGCAGCGCGAGCGGATTGTGGCAAGCAGCCGCGAGGGTTGGTGCGACACCAAAATCAATGTGGTGCGTGCAGGTGGTTCTTCGAGCATTTTCAACAGCGCGTTGGCGGCGCTGAGATTCATCTCGTCCGCCGCGTCCACGATCACCACTCTGTGGCCCCCGTCTGCGGCGGATAACCCAAAAAAACGGTTCAGTTTGCGCACATCATCAACCACGATCTGATCGCGCATCCGCCCCTTTTCATTGATGCTGCGGATAATGCTGGCCAATCCCGGTTCTGACCCGGCCAGAATGCGCCGGGCAACCGGGTGGTCAGGGTCAATGTCCAACGTTTCTGGCGGCGGCGGAGCGCCGAACATACCGCCATCATCACCTGCGGGTGTTGCTAACAAAAACCGGGCAATGCGCCAGGCCAATGTTGCTTTGCCAACGCCCTGCGGGCCGGTCAGCAACCAACCATGGTGCAGTCGGTTTGTGGCATAAGCCTCAAGAAATTGTTGTTGTGCCGTGTCCTGTCCAAACAAAACTGGCGTCTCACGTGGATGCGGGGCACCGGGCGCCTTATCGGGGGGCGGCAGGTCGTTTTTGTCGCTCATGCCAGTGCTTTCAGGGCCAGTGCTTTCAGGGTGATGGCATGAACGTCTGCGGCGATACTGTCCATATCACGCGCGCCGTCGACGATCTGGAACCGATCAGAATATTCGTCAGCCAATGCCAGAAACCCGGCGCGCATCTGTCGCTGTAGTTCCGGGCCAAAATCCTCGAACCGTTCTTCGCTGCCCTGACGCGCCAACGCGCGGTTCAGACCGGTGTCCGGGTCCATGTCAATCAGGATCGTC
Organism: Paracoccaceae bacterium; assembly: GCA_019090405.1. Lineage (GTDB taxonomy): Bacteria > Pseudomonadota > Alphaproteobacteria > Rhodobacterales > Rhodobacteraceae > NORP181. The sequence continues at coordinate 2,716 of JAHRVZ010000284.1, read as the reverse complement.
AGGTCGGGTTCACGTCCGATCATCAGGCTGTGCAACTGATCAACCACTGTGCGCAAATCACCCCGTGAAAGACCCTGATACATCCGGGTGCTGTCGGCAAAACGGTCACAGATTACCACCTGTCCTTTTGTCAAAGCCGGTAAAATCGTGCGTTCAAGATGGTCGCGCCTTGCGGCTGTAAACAACAAAATCTCAGTTTCCGCAGACCAGCGATCCGGATCACCCTCAAGCACCAGTTTGCGGATTTCTTCAGCGCCTGCCGAACCACCTGGTTCGCGGGTCAAAACAACATCGTGACCTTCGGCCCGCAAAGTATCCGCCAGCCTGCGCGCCTGTGTGGATTTGCCCGACCCGTCGATGCCTTCGAATGTGATGAATGTGCCGCTGGCGGTCACATTACCCCCGCCGGTGCGCCGCTAAACTGTTGGTATAAAAAGGTCGCGGCGATCATAACGCGATTGACAAAGCCTCCGACCGGCACATCCCGGTCTGCCACCAGAGGCAGGCGTACTTCTGGCAGGTTTTCGGGGGTTACAACCAGTTCCGCCAATTGCTGGCCTTTCGTGATTGGTGCATCAATCGGGCCGACATAAACCACCTCGGCTGCGACCTCGTTGTCGGCCAGAACCGGCATCAAGATCTTCAGATCCTCAGCCGCGACAAGCCCTACCGAAGATTGTCGACCCATCCAGACCTCGGCGTGTGCGATCGGTTCGCCTTTTTGCGCGATGGTTTTTTCGGCAAATTGGCGAAACGACCAGTTAACAATGGCCGCGGCCTCCTCTGCTCGTGCTTGTTCGCTATCCAGACCTGAAATCACAAATACGACGCGGCGGTCGCCCTGTTTGGCCGACCCAACAAGACCATATCCTGCCTCTTGGGTATGGCCGGTTTTCAACCCATCCGCGCCAATCCCCAAAGCGAGCAGTGGGTTTCGGTTGCGGTTGTTCTGTTCGGCCCGGCCATCAAATGCGAACTCTTCTTCTGAAAACATCGGGTAGTATTCCGGGAAATCGGTAATCAACCGCGTGGCCACCAACGCCAGATCACGAACCGACATGCGATGGCCCGCAGCGGGCCAGCCATTTGAGTTGGCAAAGGTTGAATTCGTCATCCCCAACAGTTTGCCACGCTTGGTCATGAACCGCGCAAACCCGGCTTCGGTGCCATCCGGGCTTAGGGCTTCGGCAATCACTGCACAGGCATCATTGCCCGACAATACGATGATCCCCCGCAATAAATCCTCGACTCGAACCTTATCTGTTGTGTCCAGAAACATCGTCGATCCGCCGTAACTCATGGCGTGTTGGGACACTGGCAGTTCTTCGTTCAGATCAAGCCGCCCGTCGCGCAATGCCTCAAACGCCACATAAAGCGTCATCAGTTTGGACATCGACGCAGGTGGCAATGGGTCATCTGCGTTTTTGCTTAGCAATACGGTCCCTGATGACAAGTCGACCACAAAAGCCGCCTTGGCCCGGGTTTCAAAAGCCTGAGCTGAAACCGTACCAAAAGACAGCGCAAGTACAATTGCGATCAGGCGAAGGGGAATAATCATTGGCTAGCTCTCCTGTCAGTTGGTGACGGGGTAGGCATCGGAAAATCCGGTTTTCTTGACTTTGCTCAGCAACGAATTCAGTTCGGATTTGGACTGGGCTGGGCCGACCACGACGCGCCAAAAGGGTTTGCCGTTGGCTTTTTGCTCAAACACGGTTGGGATCATTCCCGCATTGCGTATTTGGTCTGCCGTACGATTGGCGTTCTTTTCAACATTGAAAATCCCAATCTGGATGTAAGGTTTGCTAAGCGAAGATTTCGCAGGCTTGGGGGCCGGTGCTGTTGTTGGCTGTGGTGTGCTGGGTTCCGCTGACTCAATGGCAGCGGCCGCACCGGCAATTGGATCCAGGGCAGATTCGGAAATTTCACCGTTTGTATCGGCGATTTCGTCGCTTTCCACCGGGGTTTCGGGTTCTTCTGCTACGGCCTCTCGACGCAGCGCGGTAACGTCCAGTTGGACAGGGGCTCCGGGTATCATTCCAAGTGCTGCGGCGGCATCAGAAGAAGCCTGCAAACGCGGACCAGGAATGTCCCGTTCCCGACGGAACAGGGCGCCGATTACAAATTTGTTGTTAGAGGTGTTGCGGATTATGACCCGTTCCGGATCAGTCACATCAGGATGTGCCACCCATACGCCACCCAGCGACGGACGCCCGTCCCAAAGGCCAGCCTCGCTTACGTGAAACACGTCCGGAGACTCGACATCACGTTCGACCAGTTTGGTTGTTTGACCTGCAACAGGTTGGTCTGATTCAGCCGCGTCATCCTTCGGTGGGAATAACTGGAATTCCGATGATTCATCGCATGCAGCCAGCAGAGTGAACCCAAGTAACAAGCCTGCCAGAAACAGGCGATGCCGAGTGGCTGATTTCGATTGTATCATGATGTGCCCTTTGCCTGTTTTAAGAGCTATCAGCCCCAGTTGCCGGACCTCCGGCCGCACCGCCGATTTTTTTTGCGTATGCGAATTGACGGCACTATAGCGCGCGGAATTGAGCATGGAAAGTGTGCAGGCGGCCTATCGGCAAGAAAGCCCTGGATTTGGGCTTGCTTGCTATCTGATCTAGGCTTACACCGCAGCGCAACGGGGAGGTGGCAGAGTGGTCGAATGCGGCGGTCTTGAAAACCGTTGAACGTGAGAGCGTTCCCGGGGTTCGAA
>JAHRVZ010000283.1 GCA_019090405.1 Paracoccaceae bacterium | reverse complement strand
GCTATTGTACGCGGCGTGTTCATGCCTGCCGGTGTGCCTGATGAGGTGCGCGCCAAGATGGAAACCATCCTGCATGACACGGTGACTGGAGATACTTTCACTGAATTTGCGATGAATTTCGGATTTGCTCCCTATGCGCAGTCGGGGGCCGATTATTGCGCCCGCCTGCCTGCAGAAGTCGATGCTTTGAACCACATCATGGACACTTTCATAACTGAATAGGCTTAGCTTGTGCCCCCGTCAGGGAACAGCAAACCATTGGTCGGCGGCGCTACTGCAATTGCGCCGCCGACCGCTGACTAAAATATTTTCCAGAAACACTCATTAGTCGCCCTAATTGGACGCATAGGGGCTGTTCCGACTGAGAGCAAAACTCTGCGCTAAGGATTTTACCTGTGCCGTTTCACTATATCCGCGACGGTGTTTTTGCTGATGGCTAGATCACGAGCGATCCCACGATAACTCTGTCCCTGTAGCGTTGCGTACAGCATCACGGTGAAACTCTTCTGTGTATCTCGTTGCTAATTCTTGTCTCCCTCATAGTAAACATTTCTTGAAAGAGACCGGAATTAAACTGGGACAAGACCAAACAGGTATTTCAATAGAGATCAGGCGGCTAAGTAAAGAAGTTGTCCGGCAAAACTGGACAGTCTGGTAAGGTGTATCCAACCTGAAAGACTGGATATGCAAATGACGACGAGACCCCGGTTTTGATCGAAGCTGGTGTTTCTCATACCTCTCAATCCGTTCATCAAGTGCAGTGATTCTGATCGGTAACGCTTCCAGTTGAATTAGGGGTAATTGCGTACAATATAGTGTTTAAACAAGGGCTTAATCGCCGCAGACCCCCAAATTATTCCTTTGCGGATATGTCTAAAACGTTGAGTGCCCTAACGTCAGTTTTACAACCGCTTGATCGGTTTTCTAACATGTGTAAGATTTTATTTGACGAATATTGTCACATAAACTTGACAAAAGGAAAGCCCGATGACCGACCAATCTGATCCAATGGCTGCCGACATTGCCGCGATCAAAGCCAACTACAGCCTCAGCAACGATCAGCAGGCGATCCTTGACCATGTTGAACGGGTCGCGCGCGAGATTCTGCACCCGTTGCAGGACAAGATGGATGCCGAAGAATACTGGCCCGAAGATCTGTTTCCCAAGATGGGTGAACTGGGCTTGCTGGGCATTACTGCTCCGGTTGAGCTGGGCGGAAGTGGGCAGGATGAATTCACTCAGGCACTGGTTTCCGAGGTGCTTTCCAAATGGAACCCTGCCGTGGGTCTGTCGCACGGGGCGCATGATAACCTGTGCATGAACAACCTGCTGCGCAACGGATCTGACGCGCAAAAGGCCAAATACGTGCCAGGGCTTTGTGCCGGTACGATCGTCGGCGCTCTGGGGTTGACCGAGCCGGGGGCCGGGTCGGATGCGCTGGGGTCGATGGCGACAACGGCGGTGCGGGATGGCGACGAATATGTGCTGAACGGCACCAAGATATTCATCACCAACGGGCCAATCGCTGATCTGATTCTGGTCTATGCCAAGACCGACAAATCCAAAGGCGCCAAGGGTATTTCCGCGTTTTTGGTAGAAACTGATAATCCCGGTTTCCAGGTGGCGCAAAAGCTGGACAAAATGGGGTTCCGTGGCTCGCCCACTGGCGAATTGGTGTTCACTGACTGCCGAATCCCTGCCGAAAACATCATCGGCGAAGAGAACACGGGCGTCTCGGTTGTGATGAGCGGGCTGGACCTGGAACGCGCCATGGTGGCATCGGTCTGTGTCGGCATGTCCGAACGCGCCTTGGAACTGGCGCTGGAATATTCCCAGTTGCGTGAGCAATTTGGCAAGCCGATTGCCCGGTTTCAGATGATGCAGTCGAAACTGGCCGAGATTTACGTAGATGTCGAAAGTGCCCGCGCGATGAGTCACCGCGCACTGGCGGCTTGCGTAGGCTTACCCAAAGGCGGCGGGGGACGTGGTGAAATCCATAAACTGACTGCGGCGGCCTGCCTTTATGCCGGCGAAGCGTTCAACCGCGCTGTTACCGAGGCCTGCCATATCCACGGCGGTTCAGGCTATATGCAAGACACTGAGATCAACCGGCTTTACCGCGCCAACAAGCTGTTGGAAATCGGGGCCGGCACCAGTGAAGTGCGCAAAATCATCATCGCTGAAGAATTGTTGAGGGGATAAGGGACATGAGTATTCCAAACGAAAAGCCAAGCCATTTCGTTATGCCCGATCAGGTGGCATTGGGCGATCAGGCCTATAAGTTCTTTCATTCCGAGTTCTTTGAGATGAACGCCGAAATGGATGACACTGACGATCTGCCGACCAGTGTTTTTCCGACGCTTGGGAAAATGGGTTATCTGGGCCTGAATGTTCCAACTGAATACGGTGGCGCCGGGCTGGATTTCACTTCGGCGTGTGTGATCTCCGAAGAACTGTCACGGGTCAGTGCTGCCATCGGCCTTAGTCAGGTGGCGCATGATAATCTGTGTATCAACAACATTTATCGCAATGCCAGCGAGGAAATGCGCCGCAAGTACCTGCCCGGTCTGTGTGACGGGTCGATGATCGGTGCGCTTGGCCTGACGGAACCGGGGGCGGGTTCGGATGCTTTGGGGTCGATGAAAACCACAGCGCGCAAGGATGGCGATGAGTATGTGCTGAATGGCTCTAAAATATTCATCACCAATGGCCCGATTGCCGATATTGTGCTGGTTTATGCCAAAACCTCGCCCGATAAGGGCGCGCATGGCATCACCGCCTTTATTGTCGAGACCAAAACGCCCGGTTTCAAGGTCGCGCAAAAGCTGAACAAAATGGGGTTCCGTGGCTCTCCCACCGGTGAGCTGGTATTTGAAGACTGCCGTGTGCCGGCGAAAAACATCGTTGGCAAACTGGATGGCGGCGTTGCTGTCACCATGAGCGGGCTTGATCTGGAACGCGCCATTGTCTGTTTCAACGCCATGGGCATCGCCCGGCGCGCGCTTGAGATTTCCATCGACTATGCCAAGACCCGGCAACAGTTCGGCAAGCCAATTGCCAGTTTCCAGATGGTGCAGGCGATGCTGGCCGAAATGTACACCGAAATCGAAGTGGCGCGTACTCTGGCCTTCCGGACCGCTGCCATGTGCGAAGGTCTGGAAGAAGGCGAAGGTGGGCGCGGCGAGATCCACAAACTGACGGCGGCCGCGATATTTCAGGCCGCAAAGGCCACTTCATTTGTACTGGATAAAGCGGTGCAGATTCACGGAGGCTCGGGCTATATGCGCGATACCGAGGTGAACCGTCTGTATCGTACCGGTCGCGTGCTAGAAGTCGGGGCGGGCACACAAGAAGTGCGCAAGCTGATCATAGCCGGCGAACTTTTGAAAAACGGATAGGCGGGGCATGACCGAAGAAACCAAACCACGATATGCCGCTGATCTGATGGCCGGACAGGTGGCGCTTGTCACCGGGTCCGGTACTGGCATGGGG
>JAHRVZ010000282.1 GCA_019090405.1 Paracoccaceae bacterium | reverse complement strand
TTGGGCACAAAATACCTGAACCAGATGTTCAGCATCACCCGTGAGGTGCGCGATGATGCCGGTGTTGTCACGACGTCAGCGGATTATTCGCAATTGGGCGTGCTGTTGATTATTGTGACTGCAATTACCGTGGTGTTACCTCTGGTTACCATCTTTCTGGTGCAGAATTCCCGTCTGCGGACAAGCGAATAGACTGCAATCGCAAGCAGCGTTTTCTTTAAAAGAAAACGGACCGGAAAATTTGAAATTTTCCGTTTGCCCGACCCTAACCGCGCAATATCACGCCCTTGGGATCAAACGGAGGCTCGTGCAAAATTCGCGCGCGATGTGGTTTGCCCAAAACCATCACCTCGACCTCATCCCCTGGCGCCGCATTTTTTACAAAACCCAACGCCAGTGACAGGTCAACAGTATAGCCATAAGCCCCCGACGTGACGCGGCCAATGCCCTGCCCGCCCTTGAATATCGGCTCGCCTCCGGTAGCATCAGCGTTTGAGGCGTCCACATCCGCGGCCTCCAGCGCCAACAATACCATCTGTTCGCGGGGCGCTTTGGCCAGTGTTTCCTTTACCGCCGCCTTGTTCAGAAACTCTTTGTCCATCTTGCAAAGCCGATCCAACCCAACCTCTTGCGGCCAGTATTCTGGCGAATATTCCCGCGACCAGCTGCCATAGCCCTTTTCGACGCGCAGGCTCATCAATGCGCGCGCGCCCACCGGGCCTGCACCAAAGTCGCGCCCGGCCTTGAGCAGTACCGCATAAAGCTGCTGCTGATCCTGAGCGGCGCAATGCAGCTCCCAGCCCAGATCACCTGTGAAGGAAACACGTAAGGCCAGACATTCAACACCGCCCAGTTCAATCCGCTTTGATCGCATGAACGCGAAATCGGCAGTCTCAAGCGAAGTGTTGGTCAACCTTTGCAGCATTTCCCGCGATTGCGGGCCGGCGACGTTAAAGCCACAAACGGCCTCGGTCTGGCTGGTGAATGTCGTCCCCTCTGGCAATGGAACCTGTTTGAAGAACCGGGCGTGATAGCGTTCTGCCATCCCCGAGCCGATGACCCAAAATTCATCCTCCGCCAGCCGCGTCACAGTGAAATCCCCGGCGATGCCACCGCGTTTGCCGATCAGTGGCGTGAGACAAGAGCGACCAATCTCGTGTGGCATTCGGTTGGCAAACATCGCGTTCAGCCAATCCTCGGCCCCCGGTCCCTTGCAGAGATATTTGGCAAAGTTTGAAATATCAATGATGCCCGCCGCATCACGCAGCATCCGGCATTCACGACCCACAGGTTCCCACCAGTTTTGCCGGGTAAATCCATTGCTATCCTTGGCTCCGGGGGTGTCCGCAAACCACAGCGGATGTTCCCAGCCATAATTCAACCCCATCACCGCGCCCATGTTCAACTGCATGTCGTGAACGGGCCGTGTGCGCACCGGGCGGCCAGCGCGGCGTTCCTCATTGGGGAAATGAATAGAAAACCGGTGCGCATATTGGTCCTTAACCCGCGCCTTGGTGAATTCTTTGCCAGCCCATGTGCCGAACCGCGCCATGTCCCAGGCGAACATGTCGTACTTGCTCTCGCCCTCGATGATCCACTGCGCGGCCATCAGGCCCATGCCGCCGGACTGGCTGAACCCCGGAATGATGCCGTTGCAGCAGAAATAATTGTTCAGTTCCGGCATCGGGCCAAACAATACGTTGCTGTCTGGCGACCAGATCATCGGGCCATTGATAACCCGCTTGATCCCGGCCTTGCCAACCGCCGGTACGCGATCAATCGCGCGCATCATGTTTTCCTCGATCCGTTCCAGATCATCAGCAAACAGCTCATGCCCGAACCCCGCAGGCGTGCCGTGTTCGGCCCAGAACCGCATGTCACGCTCATAGGCTCCGACCAACAGACCCTGGCCTTCCTGCCGCAAATAATACTCGCCATCACGATCCGCGACCGACGGCAGGCGACGATCCAGCGCGTCAATCTCGGCGATGGACTCGGTGACGAAATACTGGTGCTCTGTTGGGATCAGCGGCAGTTCGAACCCGGCCATCGCCGCGACTTCGCGGCCCCACAATCCTGCGGCGTTAATGACCCATTGCGTGGCGATATCACCTTTGTCAGTACGTACAATCCAGCTTCCGTCTGGTTGCGGTTCTGTCCCTGTGACCGGACAGAACCGGATAATCTCGGCGCCCATTTGCCGCGCACCTGTTGCATAGGCATTGGTCACACCCGACGGGTCAACATTGCCGCCATCGGGTTCAAACATGATGCAGCGGATGCCGTCAAAATCGACAAGCGGGTGCAGCCGCTCGGCCTCATCGCGCGACACTTCGTGGAAATTCATGTTGTAAAGTCTGGCCTTAGCCTCTTGCAGGCGCAACTGATGTTCTCGCGCTTCGGTCTGCGCCAGATAAAGCGAACCTGCCTGAAACACCCCGCAGCCCTGCCCGGTTTCTGCCTCAAGCTGTTTGTACAGGTTCATCGTATAGTGCTGAATTCGGCTTATATTGGTGCTGTCATGCAGCCCGTGAATATTGGCCGCGGCATGCCATGTGCTGCCGCTGGTCAACTCGTCCCGCTCTAGCAGAACAACGTCAGACCAGCCCAGTTTCGCCAGATGGTACAGGATCGAGCAGCCGATAAGTCCGCCACCGATAACAACGGCCTGAGCATGGGTGCGCATTTGTAATACATCCAATATGGTTTTGTTCTGTCCAACCTGCATGACACCGGGCAAAGGTGAAACGCCTATCAACGACATTTCGTGTCGCAGATCAGCCAAAGCCGGGTGGCAAAGTGGAACAAACGACAAAATCTGTCGCATTCCGACTTGCCCATTAGACAACTGCGGCCCACCCTTTCGCAGAACCCTGTTGCAAAGGCGATTTCCATGAAAACCACCACCCGTGTTGTAGTTATTGGCGGCGGAGTCGTCGGCTGTTCGGTTCTGTACCATTTGACCAAACTGGGCTGGTCTGACGTTGTTCTGCTAGAGCGGTCTGAACTGACAAGCGGAAGTACATGGCATGCTGCGGGTGGCTTTCACACGCTGAATGGCGACACCAATATGGCGGCATTGCAGGGCTATACCATTCGCCTTTACAAAGAGTTAGAGGAAATTACCGGCATGTCCTGCGGGCTTCACCATGTTGGTGGGGTGACATTGGCGGATAATCAGGACCGGTTTGACATGTTGCTGGCGGAACGTGCCAAGCATCGGTTTATGGGGCTGGATACCGAAATTATCGGGCCGGATGAAATCAGTAAAATCGCCCCTGTGACCAATGTCGACGGCATTCTTGGCGGGCTTTACGACCCGCTTGATGGGCATCTGGACCCGTCCGGCACAACCCATGCCTATGCCAAAGCCGCGCGGATGGGTGGGGCGACGATCGAAACCCACTGCATGGTACAGCAAACCAATCAGCGCCCGGATGGAACGTGGGATGTGGTCACTGACAAAGGCTCGATTCATGCCGAACATGTGGTTAATGCAGCTGGCTTATGGGCGCGTGAAGTTGGAGCAATGGCGGGGCTGTATTTCCCGCTGCACCCGATGGAGCATCAATATCTCGTCACCGATGACATCCCCGAGATCGTCAACCTTGGCCGCGAGCATCCCCATGTGATGGATCCGGCAGGCGAATCCTATCTGCGTCAGGAAGGCCGCGGCTTGTGCATCGGGTTTTATGAACAGCCCTGTAAACCTTGGGCCGTGGATGGGACGTCTTGGGATTTTGGCCATGAGTTGCTGCCAGATAACTTTGACAAAATCACCGAAAGCATTGAATTTGCTTACAAACGCTTTCCTGCGCTGGAATCCGCTGGCGTCAAATCGGTCATTCACGGACCCTTTACATTTGCACCTGACGGCAATCCATTGGTCGGCCCTGTGCCGGGTGCGCGCAATTATTGGTCCGCGTGTGGTGTCATGGCCGGGTTCAGTCAGGGGGGCGGCGTTGGGCTGACACTGGCGCAATGGATGATCCAAGGCGAACCGGAACGCAACGTGATGGCGATGGATGTGGCCCGTTTTGGTGACTGGATCAGCCCCGGTTATACTCGCCCGAAAGTCATTGAGAACTACCAAAAACGGTTCTCTGTGTCCTACCCGAACGAAGAACTGCCCGCCGCGCGGCCCAATCGCACGACACCGATGTATGACATTTTCACCGGTATGGGGGCCGTTTGGGGGGCGCAATTCGGGCTTGAGGTGGTCAACTACTTCGCTCAGGGCGACGAGCCGACCTATGAAACCCCGTCCTTTCGCCGCTCGGACGCGTTTGATGCCACGGCCCGCGAGGTGAACGGGGTGCGCAATGGCGTGGGCATTAACGAAGTACATAATTTCGGCAAATATCTGGTGACTGGCCCAAAAGCACGCGACTGGCTGAACCGGATCATGGCCGGGCGTATTCCGTCGCTTGGGCGGTTGTCGCTTAGCCCGATGTTGTCACCCAATGGTCGCCTGATTGGCGATTTCACCATTTCATGTCTGGGCCAGCAGGAATATCAGGTGACGGCGTCCTATGGCAGTCAGGCGTTTCATTATCGGTGGTTCCAACAACATCAAGAAGATGGCGTAACCATCGAAAATATATCAGATAAACGCAATGGATTTCAGATCGCCGGACCTAAATCCAGCGTAATTCTGGCCGCCTGCACCCGCAGCGATATTGCCGATATGCGATTTCTGGATGTCAGGCATATGACCGTGGGTATGACGGACTGTATCGTGCAGCGGGTCAGCTATACTGGTGATCTGGGGTATGAAATCTATTGCGATCCAATGGGGCAACGGGCGCTGTGGGACGTGCTATGGGACGCAGGTCAACAACTCGACATGGTTCCATTTGGCATGCGCGCGATGATGTCACTGCGTCTGGATAAGTTTTTTGGCAGCTGGCTGGCGGAATTCTCGCCGGATTATACCGCCGCCGAAACCGGGCTTGATCGGTTTATTTCGTTCAAGAAAGATGTTGATTTTATTGGCAGACCCGCCGCCGAGGCCGAAAAGGCCAATGGCACAGCGCGCCGTTTGGTTGCTTTTGAAGTTGATGCGGATAACGCAGACGTTAATGCCTATGAACCAATTTGGCTGGACGGCAAGGTACAGGGATTTTGCACATCAGGAGGGTATTCGCATTATGCCAACAAATCCATCGCCCTAGGGTTCCTGCCAAGCGACCGCATAACCGATGGATTGCAGGTTGAAATTGAAATCCTTGGCCAGATGCGCCCTGCCAAAGTCATAACCCGCGCCCTGTTTGATGACGATGGCACGCGTATGCGGGGGTGACAGGGGCCGTGCCAGCGGTCACATTGTCAGCATGAACATCCCGATCCTCATTCTGGCCGCCGGACAATCAACGCGCATGCGCGGTGTCGATAAGCTGATGCGGCAGATCAACAGAGTGCCTTTATTGCGGCGTGTCGCTGCTATGGCCTGCGCGGCGACGACCGACGCAGTTTTGGTAGCATTGCCTGCTGCCCCGCATCCCAGATGGGCGATGCTGGATGATCTGGATGTTACCTGCGTTACGGTTAAGGATGCGGCTGAGGGAATAAATGCCAGCCTGCGCACCGGAGTTTCTGCACTGTCAGGTGAATGTGATGCAGTTTTGGTTTTGCTGGCGGATCTTCCCGATTTAACGGCCTCTGACATTAAGAAGGTACTGCAAGCTGTTGAATTAAAACCTGATGCCCGAATATGGCGTGGCACGACCAACGACGGAAAACCCGGTCATCCGGTGGTATTCCACCGCTCATTGTTCGCTGAACTGCGCGCGCTAAAGGGCGACAGCGGTGCGCAATCTGTGGTGCAGGATCATTTGGCTCAGGTGGAACTTGTGCCGCTGCCCCGACAGAATGCCCGGTTTGATCTGGATACGCCACAGGATTGGGACCAGTGGCAAAAGACGCAAGAAATCTGATCTTTGGCAGGCTCACAAAAAAGGGACAGAGCGAAAAATCCGCTCTGTCCCATTTTCCCATGCACCCGGTTCACACGGAATTTGCTGCATTTCCGGGTAAAAACCCGGCGTCTAAAGTGACAGCAACTGAGCTTCGTGTTTCTTCAGCGATCTGCGTGCTGAGTGGTAGGCCTGTAAACCCTCGGTACTTTCGAGTTCGGGAAACAGTTCAAACATCTCGTTACGTTGTGCATTTCCAATTCCGGCAAGCGAGTGGTCCCCCGGCTGAAAACTCTCGGTCCAAGCGCCGTCCGATAGAACGACTTCGTGTTGGTCAAACATAAAGTGGATGTAGGTCACATTGGACACGTCCACCACATCGACCCCATCAAGGCCAGTCAGATGTTTGGCTGCAACCAGAACTTCGCGTTCCTCAAAGTACAAAGCCGTCTTGTCGTTGGCGATCAGAACCCGGTGGTTCGGGCTGACCATCATGTCACGTTCAGGCAGTCCATTGCCCAACGCGCCTTGCTGAATCAGCACCGGGCGCAGATGGCGCGCAGCTTTGACATGGGCGCCAGTCAATGTTTTCCTGCCCATCCAGCGAATGGTCTGGATGCCATTGTCGCGTGTTATAACGCGATCTCCGATTTTCAGGTCCTCGATTTTACGCTCGCCTTTCGGAGTGGCGATCAACGTACCAAGGGTAAAGCAGACAACGCTTTCGATATTCTCAAACGCTGCGGTCCCGGTGATGTTCCCATCAGCGTCATAGAACGTAACGGTGCCATTCTCGCCATTGGCCGGATCATAATCGACGCTTAGCGTTCCACCGGGATTGGCAGCTTCGGCGGCCCCGCTTAGGTCAAGAACATCGACGTCCTGCCCATCGGCATCTTCGCCGCCATCAATATAGTCACCCTGACCAATACTGACAAAGCTGTCATCGCCCTCGTTGCCAAAAAGCAGATCACCCGAGTCACCAGCCACGGTCGCATCGCCGGAAATTGTATCATCACCGGCACCACCGGCGACGATATCGCTTCCTTCTCCACCAGACAGAAAGTCATCGCCGTCGCCGCCGCCAAGCGCGTCACCGCCTTCTTCGCCAAACAAGGTATCGTTACCTGATTCTCCAAAGATGACATCGCTTGCCAGACCGCCCATGACAACGTCGTCACCTGCACCTGCAAGAACAATATCTTCGTTGCCTTGAAGCGGTGGCAGGGCGTCATTGTGGTCGATCATGTCGCCTTCGGGGTCATCAGTGTAATTCACATCAATGACGTCATCATGATCGGTGCCGTCTACAACACCTGCTGTCGTCCCCGACGCGTCCAGAGAGGTGTTGCCACTGACATCCAGCACAAGGCCGCGTTCAATTTCTGAGTAATCAACAGTGCCGATGGGGTTCAGGTCGCTGTCATAAAACGTAACAGTCCCGGATTCCGACGACGGATCACCACCGTCCCATTCGATCGTCGCAAGACCCTGTGCGATCAACGTATCAAAGTCTGCCG
>JAHRVZ010000281.1 GCA_019090405.1 Paracoccaceae bacterium | reverse complement strand
CGCAGTCTGGTAGCGCGTCCGTCTGGGGGACGGAAGGTCGCAGGTTCGAGTCCTGCTAGCCCGACCATCACAAACACGCCCCTGCCAGTTCTGGCGGCGGGCGTTTTTTGTTTGACGTGCGTTTTTGTTGGCGTGAGGGTGATATGAAACACACAGGCGTTTTGCCGGATCACGCGATCCGAAACCTGATCGACACCGGCGCAATTTCCGCGGATATCCCCATCGAAGACGGTCAAATCCAGCCTGCCTCGCTTGACCTGCGGCTGGGGGATGTGGCCTATCGCGTGCGCGCTTCGTTTTTGCCGGGGCTGTCGCGCACCATTACCGGACGCCTGCAAGACTTTGAAATGCATCAGATTGATCTGGAAGGCGGCGCTGTACTGGAAAAAGGCGCGGTTTATGTGGTTCCCCTGATGGAACGACTAAAACTGCCCAAAGGCATGACCGCTGCGGCCAGCGCCAAATCGTCAATCGGACGTCTTGACCTGCTGACCCGGATCATCACCGATCAGGGCATCGAATTTGATCGGGTGCCAGATGGCTATGATGGTCCGCTTTATGTGGAAATCTGCCCCAGATCGTTTTCGGTGATTGTAAGCCCCGGTCTGATGGTCAACCAGATCATTTTTCGCCAAGGTGATACCGCCCTGTCTGACTCTGACCTGAAAGCGTTGCATCGTAAGACGCCAATTGTATCAGGTGAGGCGACGATTTCCGGAGGGTTGGGATTTTCCGTTGATCTAAGCCCGTCGCAGGGTGATCTTGTCGGGTATCGGGCCAAACCCCATACGGATGTCATCGACCTGACCAAGGTAAACCATTATAATCCAACGGAATTTTGGGAACCAGTGCACAGCGCCAAAGGCTGGATCATCCTTGATCCGGGCGCGTTCTATATATTGGTCAGCCGCGAATCCATTACGATACCGCCCGCTTATGCCGCCGAAATGGCCCCGTATCTGGCCATGGTAGGGGAGTTTCGCGTGCATTACGCCGGCTTTTTCGATCCCGGATTTGGCTATGCCTCGGCAGGTGGGCAAGGGTCGCGCGGGGTGCTTGAAGTGCGCTGTCACGAGGCGCCGTTTGTTCTTGAGCATGCGCAGATCGTAGGGCGTTTGGTCTATGAACACATGACCGAAACCCCGACACAGCTATATGGGTCAGGGATTGCGTCTAATTATCAGGGACAAGGTCTGAAGCTGTCAAAGCACTTTAAAACTGCACAATAACCTGCTGATCTGCGGTTAAGACGACGCTTTATTTTCCTGTTTTCTTTGACGTTCTTCACGCTTTTGCTGATTTTTCAGCCGACGTTCTTTCTTTGCCCGTTGAATTTCCTGCTTTTCGGCATTTGACAGGGCATTTTCATCCCTCCCCTGTTGCGCCGTCTGCTTAACAACAGGCTGATTAACAACAGGCTGATTAACAACAGGTTGGGGCGTTTTCTGCCGTTTTTTGTTCACAACTTTTATGCCGGTCGTGATGCCTGAATTGATCGCCCTTCGCATAAACGTGCGAAGGATCATGTTCATTATTCCGTTCATATTCATGGCAATTACCTTTTTCTGCCTGTCCGTCCTATAGCATCAAATCGTGGCTTTTATGGAGCAAAATCAAATTTGTTGTATAATTTCATCTAACCGGCATCAGTCCAGATTGATCGCATTGCTTGCCCCGGTCCTTGTCGGCCTAATCCTCAAATAATTCCGGCTGATCGTCGCTGTTCAAACCGTCTTCCTGCTCAGTTTCCTTTTCAACGTCGACTCCTGGTGGCAGGCGATTGTCCAACAACCCGGCTGCACGCAACTCTTTGAGCCCCGGCAGATCACGCGCGCTCTCAAGGCCAAACTGATCCAGAAATTCTGGCGTCACCACAAACGTCACTGGCCGACCCGGAGTCATACGGCGACGACCAAATCTGATCCATTCCATTTCCAGCAATTGGTCCACCGTGCCGCGTGACACCGATACACCACGAATTTCCTCGATTTCGGCGCGGGTTACGGGCTGGTGATAGGCGATGATTGCCAATGTCTCGATTGCGGCCCGGCTAAGTTTGCGGGTCTCAACCGTTTCTTTTTGCATCAAAAACCCTAAATCTGGCGCGGTTCGAATGGCCCAGGCATCGCCAATTTTGATCAATTGAACCCCGCGCCCGTCATAGCGTTTACGCAAATGCGCCAACGCCTCGGCTGCATCGCAGCCATGCGGCATACGCGCCTCTAATTCGCGCACTGTGACCGGTTCGGCGCTGGCAAATAACACCGCTTCGACCATGCGCTCTTGCTCGCCCATTGGCGGGGCTTCAAACAGGCTTTCGGTATCTGTCTCGGTATCTGGCATCAGCTCGAACTATCCTTTTTGCGCAACTGGATCGGTGCAAAGATTTCGGACTGGCGCATATCCAAATGCCCCTCTTTGACCAGTTCAAGAGAGGCCGCAAACGTCGAAGCCGTCGCCGAGCGCCGTTTCATCGGGTCGCTTTCCCAGCCTTCTGGCAAGAAACTGGCCATTTCGGTCCAGTCCCCGGTAAATCCAATCAGACCGCGCATCCGGTCCAGCGCCTGCTCCATGGTGAAAATTGAATCGCGGTCCATACTAAAGGGGCGAAATTCATCACGGGTGCGGATGCGGGCATAACCCTGCATCAGATCCAGCAAAGTAGCAGTGTAGGTCACGGTCTTGATGCGGGCGACGTCCTCGCCCTGCCCGCGCGCAAAGAAATCACGCCCCAGCCTATCACGCGCCATCAGCCGCGCGGCGGCATCGCGCATAGCCTGCAACCGTTCCAGTTGAAACGCCAGATGCGCGGCCAGTTCTTCGCCTGTCGGGCCGTCTTCGGTTGGGTCAGGTGGCAGCAAAAGCCGCGATTTCAGAAACGCCAGCCAAGCCGCCATCACCAGATAATCTGCTGCCAGTTCGATCCGCAGCAATTTGGCTTTTTCCACAAAAATCAGGTATTGCCGGGCCAGTTCCAACACCGAAATCTTGCGCAAATCCACCTTTTGCGTACGTGACAGGGTCAGCAACACGTCCAGCGGCCCTTCGTAGCCGTCAACATCAACAATCAGCGCCTCGGCGGCAAGACGATCCGAAACCGAGATTTCGTCTTCCTGAAAAAGGTTATCCGACATAGACCTGCCCCTGCATCAATGAGCAAAGTTCAGCCTCGGCGGCGGAAATGTCAATTGGTTTGGGCGCTTTGCGTGCCGCAACTGCGGCAATCGCGCGGGCCTGCGAGGTGTCGTTCATCTCTCCGGCAGCGACTGCCGCTGTGGCCCGATCTGCCAGCGTTCCATTGCAATGCAGAACCGCATCACAGCCCGCCGCAATCGAGGCTTTGCAGGTGTCGGCCAATGATCCGCTAAGCGCCTTCATTGAAATATCGTCGGTCATGATCAGCCCGCCAAAACCAATCTGATCACGGATCAGCGTCATCATCTTGCTGGACAATGTGGCAGGTTGTGTATCCACCGCTTCAAACACCAGATGCGCGGTCATGCCCATCGGCAGGTCATTCAACGCCCGGAATGGGGCGAAATCGCTGGTCGCCAGTTCGTCCAGATCAGCATCCACATGCGGCAGGTCGAAATGGCTGTCCTGCGTGGCGCGCCCATGTCCGGGTATGTGTTTAACTACGGGTAACACTCCGCCATCCAGCAACCCATCTGCCACCGCACGTCCCAGTCGCGACACCGTTTCTACGTCGCTGCCGTAACAGCGGTTGCGCAAAAACGGGTGCGTCGCGGCATTTGCAATATCCAGAATAGGGGCACAATTGCTGTCGATACCCAGCGATTTCAGCTCATCCGCCATCAGACGATAGCGCAGATACATCGCACGTTCGGCCCCTGCCCCGGCACGCGTCACATGATCCAATGGCGCCATCCATTCACGCCCCAAAGGCGCGCGAATGCGTTGGACCCTGCCGCCTTCCTGATCCAGAGTGATCGGAGCATCACGGCCAACGGATTCGCGAAACTCATCGCACAGCGCGCGGAGCTGATCAGCCGTGTCGATGTTGCGCGCAAACAGGATAAAGCCAAACGGGTTCACATCCCGATACAGCGCCTTTTCCCCGGCGCTCAGGCGCAAACCGTCTGCGCCAAGGATGCAGGCACCGAAATTCACCTTGTCGTTACCGGAATGCAATCGGCGTTTTCCGCAACCAATGCCGAACAGAACCGTCGCGCATCGCTGATGTCCTCAAAGCCCATGGCGCGCAAACGGTAAAATGTTCTGCCGCCGCTGCTGGCCTTTTGGATCACACGGGATTTCCCGGCAAGGTAGTCACCGAATTTGGCGTTCATCCGATCCCATTCTGCCCGCGCAATATCGGCGCTTTCAAAAGCCCCCAATTGCGCCAGCCGCGTTCCCGCAGGCAGGCTGTCGGCATCAATGTCCTCGGGCATCGCCGCCGCAAGAGCCGCAGTCACGGCCACGTCAGTCGAACCTGCAGCGTCCGTCGCGGTCAGTCGGACAGGACGCAATTGCGGGCGCAGCGACTGTTTTGGGCCTGGTCCCTTGACCACGGCGGCAGCAACACTGGGTGAGGCAACCGGCGTTTGCAAAACCGCAGATGCCAAGACCACCGGTGCCAGAGCGTCCATGTTCAATGGTTCGGGCTGCAGGATGCGGCCGGTGTTTTCAGCAGCGGCCCCATTGCCCCCAGATAACGGCGTAACCCCGGCGGTAAGTTCATCCACCAAAGCCGCGACTGCGTCCCTGTCGGCGTCATCATCGGCATCAGTGCTGGATTTTGTCGGCGCGTTGTCGTCGACTACGGGCTTACCATTTACATAGACGGGCTGGGGTTCAGGTTCGATTTCTTCAACCATGGCAGTTTCGATCTGCCCCATTGGCGCATCTTCATCCGCAAGAGAAACCGGACGTGGCGCCAGCATCAACCGATCAGCCGGGGCCGCCGCCGTACCATGTGCAGCGATGGTGTTCACGGAAAGCCCCTGATGGTCAGCTTGTTGTCCACCGGGATTATCTGGTTGCACCCGCATCGGGCCTTCGATGGCACGCACCACCGGAACACCGCTGACATCGCGCACCATCAGCTTATAGCCCCAGACGCCGACGCCGACCAACAGCCCCAAAGACACCAACATGCCCAAAATATTGGCCATTCCACCAACAAACGATCCGCCCGTTGCCTCAGGTTCAATATCCTGTGCAGTCACGTGATCCGTGTACTCAATATCCGCCATTTCGCCTCGCTGCCCGTTTGATGCAGCATAGGCCACATGTCGGGTTTCTTATAAATCTGCCTCGGACCGGCGGATCGGGCGATTTTGTTACCGCATCTCTTGCGCCGGTGTGACACCGAGAATACCAAGACCTGCGGAAATAACAACGGAAACGGCACGGGCCAGTGCGATTTTTGCCTGACTGGTTGCGGCGTCGCCCTCTTGGATGAACCGCAACTGGGTCAATTCATTGCCGCGGTTCCACAAAGCATGAAATTCCCCGGCCAGTTCATAAAGGTAGAACGCTACTCTGTGTGGCTCATTCGTACGGGCTGCGGTTTCTACAAGGCGCGGCCATTCCGCCAGCTTTTTAATCACGCTCAGTTCGGCCTCGTGATCCAGCAACGTAAGATCAGCGGTCGCCAATACAGTGTCATCCGCCGCAATTTCAGCAGCGGCGGCTTTGCGCAGAACGCTCATCACCCGCGCGTGGGCATATTGAACATAAAACACCGGGTTTTCACGAGATTGTTCCAGCACTTTGTCAAAATCAAAATCCAGCGGAGCGTCGTTCTTGCGGGTCAGCATGACAAACCGGGTAACATCCGGGCCAACCAGATCAACCACATCGCGCAGAGACACGAAATTGCCTGACCGTTTGGACATCTTGAACGGCTGCCCGTCCTTATATAACCGCACCAACTGGCACAGTTTGATGTCCAGCGACACCTTGCCCTCGGACAACGCCGAAACAGCCGCCTTCATCCGCTTGACATAGCCACCATGATCGGCACCAAACACATCAATTAAAGCGTCAAAGCCTCTGGAAACCTTATCAAAATGATAGG
>JAHRVZ010000280.1 GCA_019090405.1 Paracoccaceae bacterium | reverse complement strand
GCTGGCGCCTTTTTCTTGGCCGGCGCTTTCTTTTTCGCAGCGGTCTTTTTCTTTGGCGCAGCTTTGCGGCGTGTGCCCTTCTTGGCCAGCTTGACGTTGATCAACTCAAGTGCTTGATCCATCGTCAATGCACCCGGCTCTACCTCTTTCGGAATGGTTGCGTTGACCTTTTCCCATTTCACATAAGGCCCGTATTTGCCTTCCATGATATTGACCGGCCCGCCGGAATCAGGATGTTCGCCCATTTCGCGTAAGGTTTTCGCCCCAACGCCGCGTGCACCTCGGCTGGCGACCTTTTCGGCCAACAATTGCACCGCGCGGTTCATGCCAACGGTAAACACCTCATCCAGACCTTCAAGATTGGCATTGGTGCCGCCACGTTCTGACGTACTGGCGGCGTGTTTAAGGTAGGGACCATAGCGCCCGATATTGGACCAGACCATAACTCCGTCTTCTGGATGTGGGCCAATTTCGCGCGGCAGAGATAGCAATAGCAGCGCCTTGTCCAGTTCAAGTTCCTGTGCGGGCCAGTCTTTTGGCACCGACTGGCGCGGTGGCTTTTTGTTCTCTTCTGTTACCGGGCCACGTTGCACATAAGGCCCAAACCGTCCCTTAAATACGCGGATTTCGTCACCTTGATCTTCGCCAAGAAGTTTTCCATCGGGTGGAATTGCACCATCTTCTTCGGCACCGGGGGGGCCAAAGGCGCGCGTATAGCGACATTCAGGATAGTTCGAACAACCGATAAACGCACCACCCGATCGGGCTGTGCGCATGCTTAGACGGCCAGCACCACAGTTCGGACAAAGGCGCGGGTCGCCACCTTCGGGCAGCGGTGGGAACAGGTGCGGTTCCAGAACTTCGTTGATTTTCTCAAGCACCTCGGTGATCCGAAGTTCAGAGGTTTCCGCAATTGCCGCCGAAAAGTCCCGCCAGAACTGGCCCAGAACTGTTTTATAATCAGCATTGCCGGCGCTGACCTGATCCAGTTGATCCTCAAGACCCGCAGTGAAATCATAGCCAACATATTTGCGGAAATAATTTTGCAAGAATGCGGTTACCAATCGGCCCTTATCTTCAGGGATCAGCCGGTTCTTTTCCTTGCGGACATATTCACGGTCCTGAATCGTCGTGACCACACTGGCATAAGTCGACGGGCGGCCAATGCCCAACTCTTCCATGCGTTTGACCAATGTTGCCTCGGTATAGCGCGGTGGCGGCTGGGTAAAATGCTGCTCAGGCGTGATAGATTTTTTGTCAGCCGGTTCGCCCACCGAAATCTGCGGCAAGCGACGGTCGTCATCATCCACAACACTATCGTCGCGACCTTCTTCATAAACCCGCAGGAAACCGTCAAACAGCATCACCTGACCCGTGGCGCGCATTTCAATCTGGCCATCGGTACTGGCGATATCGACGGTTGTACGCTCCATTCGGGCGGCGGCCATCTGACAGGCCAGCGTGCGTTTCCAGATCAGATCATAAAGTTTGCGCTGATCTGCTTCCATCAATTTCAATGACGCGGCATCGCGCGACATATCGGTTGGACGAATGCATTCATGTGCCTCTTGGGCGTTCTTGGCCTTGTTTTTATAGACGCGCGGGGTTGAGGGCACGTATTCCGCGCCATAACGATCACCGATAACTGTGCGCACCTCGGTTACCGCCTCGGGAGCCATGTCGATGCCATCTGTCCGCATATAGGTAATGTGCCCAGCTTCATACAAACGCTGCGCCGTGCTCATGGTTTGGCGAGCACCCATGCCGAATTTGCGGCTGGCCTCTTGCTGTAGGGTCGATGTCATGAATGGCGCGCTTGGGTTGCGGTTGGCGGGTTTTGCCTCGACTGAATTGATGCTCAGATCACGCGAAGTGATCGCCTGTACGGCCAATTCGGCCTGCGTGGCATCGGCAATATCGTAACGATCCAGCTTTTTGCCGGCCAGAACCGTCAGGCGCGCCTCGTATTCCTGCCCGCGCGGGGTGCCAAGCATTGCTTTGACGGACCAGTATTCACGGGCGTTAAAGACCTCGATCTCCATCTCACGCTCGACGATCAGGCGCAGAGTGACCGATTGCACGCGGCCGGCCGATTTTGCGCCGGGCAATTTGCGCCACAATACCGGGCTGAGGTTAAAACCAACAAGATAATCCAGCGCGCGACGAGCCAGATAGGCCTCGACCAATGGCATGTCGACCTGACGCGCGTTTGCCATCGCTTCGGTCACAGCCGCCTTGGTGATCGCGTTAAAAGTGACGCGGCTGACAGGGGTGTCTTTCTTGATCGATTTGCGTTTGGTCAATGTCTCTTGCAAATGCCAACTGATCGCTTCGCCTTCGCGATCCGGGTCAGTTGCGAGGATCAGTTCGCCATCTTCGGCAAGAGCATCGGCAATGGCCTTGACGTGCTTTTTGCTGTCGCTGGCGACTTCCCATTTCATGTCGAAATCGTTGTCCGTATCGACCGATCCATCCTTGGGCGGAAGGTCGCGAACATGGCCATAGGATGCCAGAACCGTATAGCCAGGCCCAAGATATTTATTGATGGTTTTCGCCTTGGCCGGGGATTCTACAACAACTACAGGCATTTAGGTAACTTTCTCGTTGAACAGAACTGGATGGGTCTATGGCTGCGCTACATGTGGGGTACAAGAGCAGATTGTCAATCCGTGCAGTTTGGACAGGTGCAAAATTGTGAAACAGCGCCATCAGAAGTAGCAACTGCGCCTTTTCGAAGGGCGCAATGTGAAGGTATAGATGAATTTAAGGTAACGAACGCGAAAAGCATTAAGTTGTCAAAGACAAAAGCCCACCAGACTGACGTGATATTTTGCCGTCCAATTCCAAATCCACCAGCGCCGGAGCAATATTGCCCGCACTGACATCCAGATCGCGAATCAATTGATCTTCGGCAACCGGAGAAGGGCCAAGTCGGGACAGAATCTGTTGGTGCAACTCTGCAGTCTGTCTTAGCGTCCGTTTCTGCGGGGCGGGCAATGGCAGGTCGATCTGTACCTGTTGCGGTTCTGGTTTTTCGACAGGCAGAGCGGCGATGACATCATCTGCGTTGCGCACCAATGTGGCCCCATCGCGGATCAGCATGTTGCAGCCAGAGGCCCGCGCATCAAACGGATGACCGGGTACGACCAGAACATCACGGCCTTGATCCAACGCGTCACGCGCGGTGATCAGGCTGCCGGATTTTGCGGCAGCTTCGACCACGATAACGGCCTGTGCCAGACCGGAAATGATCCGGTTGCGTGTTGGAAAGTGCCTTGCCTGTGGCGACTGCCCCATTGGCTGCTCGGAAATACACAGACCCTGTTGTGAAATATCCAGAGCCAGGTTGGTGTTCTCAGACGGATAGACGACGTCGACACCGCCCGCCATCACCGCAATTGTTCCGGTCTTGAGCGCGGCGATATGCGCCGCCGTGTCAATGCCGCGCGCCAGACCAGACACGACAGTGAACCCTTTGCTGCCCAGATCATGCGCCAATGCCCGCGCCATGCGCGTCCCCAAAGACGACGCGTTGCGCGCGCCAACCAATGCAATCAACGGGCTGTTTAGCAGCGAACTATCGCCAATGGCCCACAACATTGGCGGTGCATCAGAAATTTTCGCCAGCGATTCGGGATAGTCAGCCGAACCCAGGCAAAGCAACCGCGCTTTTGCAGCTCTTGCAGACCTGAGTTCGGCCTCTATTACACCGGGTGGGCATATTTCATACCCGTCTATTCCGGCGGCACGTGCCACTTCGGGCAACGCCTTAAGCGCATTCTGCGCTGTTGAATGTTCGGCCATGAGGCGGTGAAAGGTGGTCACACCAACCCTGCGCGAACGCAACAGACGAAGCCACGCGAACCGATCTTCTTCCGTGGTGGGTGGAGTGGGGGGGTGAGTGGAAGAAATGTGTTCCTCGGTCATCCGTCGCTCCG
>JAHRVZ010000279.1 GCA_019090405.1 Paracoccaceae bacterium | reverse complement strand
TTGCTCGCCGGTGGCGTGACAACATTTGCTCAGATCGCGGCATGGACGGATGCGGACGTTGCTGATATGGACGAGAAACTGTCATTCAAAGGTCGGATCCAGCGTGAAGGCTGGATCGCACAGGCCGCTGAATTGGCTAAAGGCTAAGGAGAGACACAATGGCACATAAAAAAGCAGGTGGCTCAACACGTAACGGCCGCGATTCCGCTGGTCGACGTCTTGGCGTGAAACTTTATGGTGGTCAGGCCGCCATTCCGGGCAATATCATCGTGCGCCAACGCGGCACAAAATATTGGCCGGGCGAAGGCGTTGGCATGGGCAAAGATCACACAATTTTTGCAGTTGTCGATGGCGCGGTGACATTTCACAAAGGCGTCAAAAACCGCACATTCATTTCGGTTCTGCCACAAGCAGAGGCCGCAGAATAAGCCGCACCCAAGGGTACTGAAATTCAGGGGATCGGCGAAACCGCCGGTCCCCATTTTCGTTTCTGGTTAAATCTTTACAATACTCATCTACCAGTTCCGAAAGTTAGTCTGACGCGATCTATAGTTTGTTTTGAAATCGGTCGCAAAATCTGTGGTGTTCAGAGGAGGAACAATCACATGAAACTGGATCAAATCATCAACCAGATGGTTGTTGAAACCGAACAATTCGATCTGCGCCCGTTGCGCCGCTCGGACGAGGGGCTAGTCGCGCTATACGGCGCGGATGAACGCGTGGCGCGGATGACATCCAATATTCCACACCCCTATCCCCCCGGTGCAGCGCAGGCCTTTATTGCGCGCGCAATTGCCGATGATCGCACTGAAGATGTCTGGGCAATGGATGGCACCAAATCTGGCGGCGACGAGGTGATGGGGTTGATCGCATTACAGCGCATGGACCGCGATCAGTCCGAAGTCAGCTATTGGGTGGCTCCGATCTATTGGAACACTGGTCTGGCCTCAAAGGCGGTGGCGGCGTTGATCACGGCCAATCCTCTGGCCAGTGCCACGATGTTTGCCTCGGTGTTTCAGGACAATCCGGCCTCGGCACGGGTGCTGACTCATTGCGGGTTCAACTATCTTGGCGACGCCGAGAGCTTTTCCGTCGCGCGTGATACAACGGTCCCAACCTGGACCTATAGCCGAAATCTGTGATAAAGCGCCGCGCCGCCGTTGCGTAAGGGAACACCATGAAATTTCTTGATCTTGCCAAAGTATTCATTCGATCCGGCGGCGGCGGTGGTGGCTGTGTCAGCTTCCGGCGTGAAAAATTCATGGAATACGGTGGTCCGGATGGCGGCGATGGTGGCAAAGGCGGCACCGTCTTTGTTGAGGCTGTTGAAGGTCTCAACACGCTGATTGACTTTCGCTATGCGCCGCATTTCTTTGCCAGAAGCGGGCAGCCCGGAATGGGACAGCAACGCACCGGCAAAAGTGGTGCCGACATTATTCTCAAGGTGCCGGTCGGAACCGAAGTTCTGGATGAAGATGAGGAAACAGTTATTGCTGATCTCACCGAAGTCGGCATGCGCATCGAACTGGCGCGTGGTGGCAATGGCGGCTTTGGCAACCTCTATTTCAAATCGGCAACCAATCAGGCACCACGCCGTGCCAATCCAGGACAAGAGGGCGTTGAACGCACCCTGTGGCTGCGCCTGAAACTGATTGCAGACGCCGGGTTACTGGGTCTTCCCAATGCCGGGAAATCGACCTTTCTGGCGGCCACGTCGAATGCCCGCCCCAAAATTGCCGATTATCCGTTTACCACATTGCATCCCAATCTGGGCGTCGTCGGCGTTGATAACGTTGAATTTGTCATCGCTGACATCCCGGGTCTGATCGCAGGCGCCCACGAAGGACGCGGTATTGGCGACCGATTTCTGGGCCATGTCGAACGCTGTTCTGTGCTGCTTCATCTGGTGGACGGCACATCTGATACTGTCGCCGAAGATTACAAAACGATTATCGGTGAACTCGAAGCCTATGGCGGCCATCTGGCTGATAAAAACCGGGTGACGGTACTGAACAAGATCGACGCTCTGGACGACGAAGAACGCGCCGCTGCCAAGGCAGAGCTTGAGGCCGCATCAGGTGCTCGTGTTCTGATGATGTCCGCAGTCAGCCGCGAAGGCGTGACCGAAGTATTACGCGCGTTGCGCGGTGAAATTGACGAGGATAAATTGCGCCACAAACCCGCAACCGAGGATCAAGCGTGGCATCCCTAACCGACGCAAAATGTATTGTGGTCAAAATTGGCTCATCCTTGCTGGTGGACCGATCAACCGGGGCATTGCGTGTTGCATGGTTGCAATCTCTGGCTGCCGACGTGGCCTGGCTGAAATCGGGCGGGGCCAAGGTGATCCTGGTGTCCTCAGGATCAATCGCCTTGGGCCGCGCGGTATTAAACATGACCGGATCAAACCTTGCGCTGGAAAAATCCCAGGCCGCCGCCGCTGTTGGACAAATCCGGCTGGCCCGCGCCTACGAAGAGGCACTTGCGCCGCATTCGGTCACCACCGCTCAGGTTCTGGTGACGTTAGAGGACAGCGCAGATCGCCGCCGCTATCTGAATTCACGCGCCACGCTTAGGACGTTGCTCGACCTTGGTGCTGTCCCAATTGTTAATGAAAATGACACCATTGCGACGGATGAAATTCGCTATGGCGATAACGACCGACTGGCGGCGCAAATCGCGGTGACTGTTGGGGCTGACCAGTTGATCCTGCTGTCAGATGTTGATGGGTTTTATTCGGCCAATCCGACGTCTGACCCATCAGCCCATCGCTATGATGTGATCGACCAGGTAACGCCCGAAATCGAAACTATGGCCGGGGATGCCGGATCTGGATTATCCAAAGGTGGGATGAAAACCAAATTGATGGCGGCCAAAGTGGCTACAGCGGCAGGTTGCGCGATGGCAATTACCGAAGGATCACCTCTGAACCCATTGAAAAACCTGAATAATGGCGCGGCCTCGACTTGGTTCACCGCACAGCTTGACCCCAAAACTGCCCGCAAGCGATGGATTGCGACGATGAAACCCAAAGGTACGCTGACCATAGACGCAGGTGCCACGCGTGCTTTGTCTGGTGGCAAAAGCCTGCTACCGGCCGGGTTGGCAGATGTCACAGGCCAATTTGGCCGTGGAGATCCGGTCGAGATTTGCGGCCCTGACAACACACGCCTTGGACTGGGTCTAAGCCGATATACCGCCGATGAGGTCAATCGCATCAAAGGGCAGAAAACTGCGGACATTGAACGCATACTTGGCTACCCTGGCCGTTCTGCTTTGATCCACCGCGATGATATGGCACTCTGACCCCATGTTTCTTCTCGTCCAAAATACTCAAAAAACGACGCTGACACCGCACAGAAAGGCGCAATAAGATGAAAGACCTTGCCCCCATCGCTGCTCTTATGACCGACATCGGCGCGCGCGCCAAAGCCGCCAGTGCGACACTTGCCTTTGCCACGCCAGACAGCAAAACCGCCGCCCTTATGGCCGCTGCCGATGCTGTGTGGGCACAGCGTGCCGACATTATTGCTGCCAATGTTCTGGACATGGATTACGGTCGTGAAAAGGGGCTTAGCCCGGCCATGATGGACCGGTTGATGCTGGATGAAACCCGTATTCAGGGCATCGTTGACAGCCTGCGCAATGTCGCGGACCAAACCGATCCGGTTGGCGATGTGATTGCCGAGTGGGACATGGACAGTGGCCTGCACATTCAACGCGTGCGCACGCCTTTGGGCGTGATTGGGGTGATCTACGAAAGCCGCCCTAATGTTACCGCCGACGCCGGGGCGTTGTGCTTGAAGGCTGGCAATGCGGTGATTTTGCGTGGCGGGTCTGAAAGTTTTCACTCCTCAGGCGCAATTCATGCCTGTCTGGTTCAGGGGCTGCGCGCAGCAGGCCTGCCCGAGGATGCGATCCAGTTGATCCCCACACGGGACCGGGCCGCGGTGTCCGAGCTGTTGAAAATGACCGACTATGTTGACGTCATTGTACCGCGTGGCGGCAAAGGGTTGGTCGGGCTGGTGCAACGTGAGGCACGAGTGCCGGTATTTGCCCATCTTGAAGGCATTGTTCACATCTATCTGGATGCTTCTGCCGATCCGGAAAAGGCGCTCAGGGTGGTGTTGAACTCCAAAACCCGCCGTACAGGTATATGTGGGGCGGCTGAATGTGTGCTGATTCATCGCGACATTGCGAATACAATCGGGCAGGGCGTGGTCCGTGCGTTGATAGATGCGGGTGTTGAAGTGCACGCAGATGAAACGCTGGCGCGGATTGATGGAACTGTGGTGGCAGAGGATAGTGATTGGGGGCAGGAGTTTCTGGACATGATTGTCGCCGCCAGGGTGGTCGATGATACCGAAGCTGCGATCGCGCATATTCAGGAATTTGGCTCAAACCACACCGACTGCATTGTCGCCGAGGACGCCGCCGCCGTCGCGCAATTTTTTGAACGTCTCGACAGCGCGATTCTGATGCACAACGCGTCGACGCAGTTTGCAGATGGGGGCGAATTTGGCATGGGCGCTGAAATCGGTATTGCCACGGGTAAAATGCACGCGCGTGGCCCGGTTGGGTCAGAACAGCTTACCAGTTTCAAATACTTGGTAACAGGGGATGGAACGGTGCGCAGCTAGGACTGTATAGTTACCTGAGTTTCGGTCTGTACTACTTTGATTTCGCGTCCTAATTCTGACGCTATCACGGGTAACAAAGCGAATTGCACCAAGGCCGGTGTAATCTCGGCCTGTGTCGCGCCCCCTGATAGGCCGACCCATAAATCGGCATCAAATTTGAGCTTTTCTGCCGTGCCGACAATTGTCCATTCCGAATTTTCGACCGATATCTGCACGGTTCCGCCATAGGGCATCAAAGTTTCAAAGCACTGTACGGCTAGAAACGCCATGCGGATGTCGGCGCGCGACTGAGGTTCAGCCGGTTGCCATTCGGTAACAAGGCGACGGCCACGGCCATAATCTTCCAGAATGGAGACTATTTCTGCCTTGCCCATCATTTGTTCGCCAGCAGCACCATAGGCAATTCGGAAAAACTTGATCCGGGCTTCGGCATGTTCAACACTGTCAGAAATCAGCTCCATTTCTGGACCTTGGGCGCCGCCGGTCAGCCCCAAAAGTTCCAACCCGTTGTTGATAGCCCCAATTGGACTAATCAAATCGTGGCAAATTCTTGACCCGATCAGGGTTGCCAGACTAGCATTGGTTTGCTGCAATGTTCTGCTCCTAAATTCTGGCCTGTCATGACTGACCTTAACGCTATTCTTGCACCCGGTATGCTGGTGCGCCACCCCTTGTGCCCCGATTGGGGAATTGGTCAGGTGCAATCCAATATTGCCG
>JAHRVZ010000278.1 GCA_019090405.1 Paracoccaceae bacterium | reverse complement strand
GATTTCTGCCTCTTGTTGTAGGCGCTATGACCTACTTATCCACAAGTATAGGCCAACCGCTAGAGTTTGGGTAGAGGGGAAATCGAACCGCTAAATGCAGGCAGCACAGGGTTTCATCAACTCTGTGCTGCCTTTAGCCATCAAGATCGTGAATTAGTTACAGAATAGGGGTGATATTGAACATTCCCGGTCGATGTTATCGTAACAATACCGCTGCGCTGCTGCCGTTGACAGACTATCGCCAACGGCCTTGACAGAAAGCGAATACCCAGGCGAAGCGCTGGGATTGTCCGGGGGTGTCAACGAAAATTGGACGGCTCTTTTGCGCCCGGGTTGGGTGACGCTTTTGCCAACGGCTTTCCAGAGGTAAATTTTCTGATTGGTCTTGGTTTTCAACACCCGCTGGGCGTAGTCCCCTGCACCACACCAGTAATCATTTGCACCACCCGCCGAGCCAGGTCGTTCGACAACTTCGAATACAGTATCCGAGACAGGAAATACCTCATACCGGTTCCAGGCGTACCAGGATAATGCCCATGTCGGTGCCGACAACAAAAGCAATGCTAGCCCTAAGTTTTTCATTTTAAACATTATTTATCCTTCGCATAGTGTCTTTTCCGTCAAGTTTCACAAACTGCCTTGACCCTGAACAATACATATATTTGGGTCCGCAACAAATCCGGCGCCAAACCTAATGACAATAAGTGTTTGCTTGCTGAAGCGTCATGTTGTCACCAACCACAAACGATTCCATACTACTTCCCGATCCTGCAGCAGTAACCCCAGCCGCTGCCGGATCAACTGTAAACTGGACCGCATTTCCACGATCTGACACAGCGCTGTGGCCCATTGTACGCGCAACATATAGCTTGTCTTTCCAGCCTGCTTTCAGTTCTCGCATAGCATAATTGGCCGCGGCGCACCAATACGCCGGCGCACGCGCGCCTTTCGAGTCATTGACTTCAAAAACCGCACTATTCACCGGCTCAACAGTTAGTCCATTGGCGGCAGCAAACGCGTGTCCGGTTTGAGGGACCGCCGCAATGCTTAGCGCCAGAATAATTTGGGATATACATTTCATAAAAAAGTCACTCCGTAACAGATCAAACCAAGTGTATCGACGGAACCAGGACAAAGCTAGCCGCCCTCACGCCTAGTTTACCACGTTACAAGCGAAACTTTCACGCACAAAACAAACAAAAAACGGGTACCACCAGATTGGTGATACCCGCGTATTTTGGACTTTCGGCCTTATTGGTCTAGAAACTTATTGGTCGAGAAAGCTGCGCAATTTGCGGCTGCGGCTGGGGTGTTTCAGTTTCCGCAAGGCTTTTGCCTCGATCTGACGAATCCGTTCGCGGGTTACGCTAAATTGTTGTCCGACCTCTTCCAGTGTGTGGTCGGTGTTCATGCCAATGCCAAAGCGCATCCGTAAAACCCGTTCTTCGCGTGGCGTAAGCGATGCCAGAACCCGTGTCGTAGTTTCCTTAAGGTTCTCCTGGATAGCGCTTTCCAACGGCAGAACCGCGTTTTTGTCTTCGATGAAATCGCCAAGCTGGCTGTCTTCTTCGTCGCCAATCGGGGTTTCCAGCGAAATCGGTTCTTTGGCGATTTTCATCACCTTGCGAACCTTTTCCAGCGGCATCTGCAACTTGGTTGCCAGTTCTTCCGGCGTAGGCTCGCGGCCAATTTCGTGCAGCATTTGCCGTCCGGTCCGGACCAGTTTGTTGATCGTTTCGATCATGTGCACCGGAATACGAATGGTGCGGGCCTGATCAGCGATAGACCGGGTGATCGCCTGACGAATCCACCAGGTCGCATAAGTGCTGAATTTATAGCCCCGACGATATTCAAACTTATCCACAGCCTTCATCAGGCCGATGTTGCCTTCCTGAATAAGATCAAGGAATTGCAAACCGCGGTTCGTGTACTTTTTGGCTATCGAAATCACCAGACGCAGATTGGCCTCGACCATTTCTTTCTTGGCCTGACGCGCCTCTTTTTCACCCTTTTGAACCTGTTGAACGATGCGCCGGAATTCTGGGATATCCAGCCCGACATATTGACCGACTTGCGCCATGTCAGCACGCAGTTCTTCGACCTTTTCGGTCGAGCGTTCGATGAACATCTGCCAGCCGCGGCCAGGCTTTTCACCCATTTCCGCCAGCCAGTTCGGATCAAGTTCACGACCGCGATAGGCGTCGATGAATTCACGACGGTTGATACGCGCCTGATCCGCCAGCTTCACCATTGATCCGTCCAAAGACATAACGCGTCGGTTGATGCCATAAAGCTGGTCAATCAACGCATCAATCCGGTTGTTGTGCAGGTGTAACTCATTGACTAGCAACACAATTTCAGATCGCAACGCCTGATACTTGGCTTCGTCTTTCTTTGAAAATGACCCGTCTTCGTTCAAGGTGGCCGAAATCCGGCTGTCCTGCATTTCTGACAATTTCACATAATCATTAGCGATCGTTTCAAGCGACTCAAGCACCTGATCCTTCAGCGCGGCCTCCATCGCGGCAAGCGACATGTTGGCCTGTTCGTCCTCGTCGTCGTCATCATCATCAGTAGAAATTGGGTTGCCGTCGGCATCCAGTTCCTGCGGTTTTTCTTCTTCGGACTTGGTCTCTCCGTCAGCGGCTGGGGCGGCTTCGGTAACGGTTTCTTCTTCTTCGCTTTCTTCGGCCAACTGGTTGCCAAAGGTGGTTTCCAGATCAATCACGTCGCGCAGCAAAATGTCTTCGGACAAAAGT
>JAHRVZ010000277.1 GCA_019090405.1 Paracoccaceae bacterium | reverse complement strand
CATCGCGGGCAAAAAAGTAGTCAAGGTGCCGTTGCAGTCCGATTTCATCGTTATAGGCGGGAATTATGAAACTAAACCTCTCTGAGGTCATGAGCTTAGTCCTTAAACGTAAAGGTTTTCTGTTCCCAGCAAGGTCACATCGAACGCGTTACCTTCGAAGAAAAACAAAACTTCGGCGCGATTTGCCTGTTCAAGCAACACCCTGTCGGGTTTGATAAAACCCAGATGTTCATCTGTGCCACCGGTCATCATAAATACATCGGGAAAGAACTGATCGCTGAACCCGTCCTCAAATATATAGCGTAAACAGGGGCGAATGGCGGCAATTCCGTTGCTGCTGCATGCGGTCAAAATTCCCAGGTAGCGGGCGGTGCGCAGCGTCGAAATACCAATTTCATACGAAAAGCTGAACCAACCGCTTTGGCCAATATCCGTTAGGTGCAAACGCAGCCCCTTGTCGTCTTTGCCAGGACCAATTGAAAGCTGAACATCAGCGTCGGCGGCGTAATCAACCCAAATCTTGTCAGCAAGTTCGAACTGAGGGTTAGGGCTCTCGACTGTTTTGTCAGGCGACAAATTCGCGAGGCGCGTATTTTCAAAGTCAAACCTCTTTGCACTATTCTCAAAGGCGAGTGCTATTCGGGACATCAGCGTCTCATTCTTTTTCATCTGCTAAAACCTTTGAAGCTATATGAACCTCTTTTATCATTATAAACATGATTTTAAGCCTCTAGTATATGAATATCGGGGTGGCTTCTGAGGTTTCGGAAATTTCTATATTGGTCACTATTCTTTCAATTCGTCAGAACACTACTATTGCATAGGTTGCATGATTATTCTAGATTAACAACCGACCAGCCGAAAAAATCTGGCAACAGGAGTTGATATGAAAGCGGTGATGATTTGAAAATTCTTCTTGTCGGGGCTGGTCTGTCAGGGGCTGTCATCGGACGTTCTTTGGCCGAGGCCGGACACAACATTCAGATCATAGACAGCCGGGACCATATCGGCGGCAATTGCCACACCGAACGGGATGCAGACACCAGAGTGATGGTGCATGTCTATGGACCGCATATCTTTCATACCGACGATCAGCAGGTCTGGGAATACGTCAACGGATTTACCCGTTTTATGCCCTATAAAAACCGGGTCAAAACCACCTCGCAGGGGGCGGTTTATTCGCTGCCGGTCAACCTGCATACAATCAATCAATTCTATGGCAAAACCCTGCGACCCAACGAGGCGCGCGCCTTTCTTGAAGATCAGGCTGATACGTCGATTACCGATCCACAGACCTTTGAAGAACAGGCGTTGCGCTTTGTCGGACCTGACCTTTATGCTGCGTTTTTCAAGGGTTACACGGAAAAACAATGGGGTTGTTCGCCCACGGAATTGCCCGCATCAATCCTAAAACGCCTGCCGGTGCGGTTTAACTATGACGACAATTATTTCTTTCATCGGTTTCAGGGCATGCCAGAAAACGGCTATACTCCGATGATCGCCAGTATTCTGGATCACCCGAATATCAACGTCAGCCTGAACACGGCCTATGCCGCCGAAATGGCGGATGATTTTGACCATGTGTTCTGGTCCGGTCCCTTGGATGGCTGGTTTGATTATCGCCTTGGGCGACTTGGATACCGGACGCTGGATTTTGAAAAATTCACCGAAGAAGGTGATTATCAGGGGTGTGCGGTCATGAACTATGGCGACCGGGATGTACCTTATACCCGGATCACCGAGCATAAACATTTCAGCCCATGGGAAACTCACGAGGCCAGTGTTTGCTATCGCGAGTTTTCGCGGGCTGCCGATCCGGACGACATTCCCTATTACCCAATCCGTCAGGTCAAAGAAAAGGCGCTGTTGGCGGACTATGTGGCGCTGGCCAACGCCACATCCGGCGTCACATTTGTGGGCCGTCTTGGCACCTATCGTTATCTTGATATGGATGTGACTATTCGCGAGGCAATGGATACCGCAACAGCCTTTCTAAGCCATGCCAAAGCAGGCACACCCTTGCCCGCGTTTGTGCAAAATCCGCTGTGATTCGATTGCCGTTGCGGGAAGTGAGACCATATTTACCTAAGGAAAAGGGGCAGCGTACGGCGGGATAAGTTTATCTTCAGGTGACAGCGAAACACTCTGGCAAACCACAGCCCGGAGAAAACCCATGTCAGACACGTCCGCCAACCTTGCCCTGCCTTATATGCAGTCAAACCAATCGCAGAAACATGTCACGCACAACGAAGCTCTGCGTCGCCTTGATATTCTAGTACAGCTTGTGGTCGAAGAGTTCGACGCAACAACTCCACCTGGCCTGCCCACAGATGGCGCGATTTGGGCACTTGGAAGCGGTGCAACCGGTGATTGGGCTGGAGAGGATGGCATGCTGGCCGCATGGGTTGATGGCGCCTGGGTCTTTGTCACCCCTCTTGATGGTTGGCGTGCTTATGGACATGGCGATGGCCTGTTACGAACGCATAGTGCAGGCGCGTGGTCTTTGCCAACCGTTGATACGCAAAATCTGGACGGCGTGGGTATTGGCACCACATCTGATAACATCAACCGTCTGGCGGTGTCATCAGAGGCGACGCTGCTTAGCCATGAAGGCAATGGTCATCAGCTCAAACTGAATAAAGCAGCCAGCGCCGATACCGGGTCGCTGTTGTTTCAGACCAACTGGTCGGGTCGCGCGGAAATGGGGCTTGCCGGAGAGGATGAATTTTCGATCAAAGTCAGTGCCGATGGCAGTACATGGCAAACGCCGCTGCGCCTGAACAGTGGCGGGCTGGCCGAACTGACCGAGGTCGAAGTATCCGGCGGTATCAAGCTGGGTGGGGTGGCCGATGAAAACCGGCTAAGCCATTACGAGACCGGCAGCTATACGCCCTCACTGATCGACATGAGCGGCAATTCAGTGTCGCTTAGCCCAAAATCGGTTACTTATGTTCGCATCGGCTGTCAGGTGACTGTGATGTTCAATTTCCTGAACAATTTGAGTACGTCCGGACTGGTCGCCACCGATGATATCGCCTTGACCTTACCGTTTACCAATGGCTCGCACAGTTTTTGCGCGGTTGAATTGCAAGGTCCAGTGGGCAAGTCAGGTCCGTATTTCTGGCATGCGCTGAATGGACAAGCCTACGCCAAAATTCGCGCATTAAGCGCCAACGATGTGCTGAGCGTGTCGGACTTTACCAGCGGATCAACCGATATCATTGGCGGCACATTGACCTTATGTATTGATAGCTAATCCAGCGGCATCCCTCAGCAAGCGGCCTGTTATCCTGTCTGATCAATATTGAACAGATATTGCTTTAGGGGATGCCATTTTTCTCGAACACCTATAGCATTTATTGGGGAATTCAGAAACAGATTGCCTAGACAACCAGAACAGGGCTGGGCAGAACAGGGCTGGGCAATTGAAACCAATCAAAGATAAAGCAACCAGTATTTCAAGCGTATTTGATGCCATCGCGGTTCCCGTTGTTGGTTTGGATTCCAACCTTCGGATCGTAACCGCAAACAGCGAAGCGCGCAGATTTTTGACGATTCTTGATCAGACTTCTAGTTTTGAAGCCGTCATTTCAAAAAAACGTGGCCTTAGAAAAGCGTTGAATTTGGCGATTGAAACCGGTCAAGAGTCCAAGGCAAAAGTGACCTTGAAAAAAGAATTCAAGACCGAATTCATGGCAATAATCAGACCCATCGACCCTGCAGACAACACCAACAACATTTCCTTGGTTGTCACATTTGAAGACCGGTCGTCGTTGCGAGATGTCAAAGCAATGCGCAGCGATTTCGTCGCCAATGTCTCGCATGAGATTCGGTCACCGCTGACGGCAATTTCAGGTTTTGTCGAAACGCTTCAGGGGTCAGCAAGCGACGATCCTGACGCGCAAAAACTGTTTCTGACCATGATGGAAAAAGAAGTTACACGCATGACACATCTTGTGCGTGACCTGCTGTCGCTGTCCCAGGTCGAAGTGAAAAAGCGCCGCGCTCCCAAGAAAATCGTAGACGTTAACCAGATTATCAAACAGGCCGGGGAATCGGCGCTCACTTTTATCACGAAACATGGCAAAACGCTTGACGTAAGCACAAGTACGCCGTTGCCTGACGTTGCAGGAAACCATGACGATCTTGTACGAGTGTTGATCAACCTGCTTGAAAACGCAGCAGTCTACAGCCGCGATGGTGGGGTGATTCAGTTGCGCGCCCACGTTGAAAATGGCGACAATCCATTGGGCAAACCCGCTGTTTGTGTTTCTGTGTCTGATGAGGGCGAAGGCATCCCTGCCAACGAGATCCCCAGACTCACCGAGAGATTCTACAGGATAGACAAAAGCCATTCACGTAACGTTGGTGGAACAGGGCTTGGACTGGCGATTGTGAAACATATTCTGCTACGTCACCGCGGCAAATTAGAGATCAAAAGCACTCTTGGTGAGGGATCAGAGTTTCGATTTTACCTGCCGGTGAAAAAAATTACCGAATAATCGTATCTGTCATTTAACTGTTACAAAACCGTCGTAATCCTGAATCATTCCCGCGCGAATGAACTGTCGTTCCATACGGAACATTTTTGACATTCAAGGAGACGATGTCTTATGTCTAAACGCTGTTCATCTTCAGCTGCAGTACTATTTGCTGCGATCGCCTTTGCGTCACCGGCACTTGCACGTGACCAAATCAACATTGTGGGATCCTCTACAGTGTTTCCTTTCTCGACGACTGTGGCCGAACGGTTCGGCAAGTCGAGCGAATTTAAAACCCCCGTCGTTGAAAGCACCGGTTCCGGCGGTGGGCTGAAACTGTTTTGCGGAGGCGTTGGTGAGGGCACTCCGGATATCACCAATGCATCGCGTCGGATCAAGGATTCAGAGGTCGAAAAATGTGCGGCCAATGGTGTGACTGAAATCATCGAAGCAAAGATCGGCTTTGATGGCATCGTCCTGGCCAATTCACGCGATGCTGGCAGAATGGACATCAGCACCCGCGAAATTTTCCTGGCCCTCGCCAAAGAAGTTCCCACGGATGACGGCGCGACGATGCCCAATCCCTACATCATGTGGAACGAGATCAACCCTGATCTTCCGGCGATCAAAATCGAGGTTCTGGGACCACCACCAACATCCGGAACCCGCGACGCCTTTGCTGAACTGGCACTTGAGGGTGGCTGCAAGACATTCGACTGGGTCAAGGCGCTGAAAAAGCAAGATAAATCGGCCTATAAGGCGCTATGTCACACGATCCGCGAGGACGGTGCCTATGTAGAAGCCGGCGAGAACGACAATCTGATCGTACAGAAATTGCAAGCCAATCCCGCCGCGTTCGGCATCTTTGGTTACAGCTTTCTTGAGCAAAACAGCGACAAAGTTCAGGGTTCGGTTGTCAACGGTGTTACGCCTGAGTTCGAAGAGATTGCCGACGGTAATTACCCAATTGCCCGCTCGCTTTATTTCTACGTAAAGAAGGCACACATCGGGATGGTTCCGGGGATCGAAGCATTTCTGGCCGAGTTTACCCACGAAGATACATGGGGCGAAGATGGCTATCTTGTCGACAAGGGTCTGATCCCGCTGGGTGACGATGTTCGCGAACAATGGGGCATGAAGATCAACGGTCTTGAGCTTCTGCAAAAATAGTCGAAATCAAAGGCGGGACCGGTTCTGGTCCCGCCTTTCCATTTAGGTTCTGGGGGCCGCATGTCGAATTCTTCAATTGATTTGTTACGCCCGGCAAGGCTGATCTCGTTTGAGCGGATTGTCGTCTGGGTTTTGGGAATTGCCGCCGCCGCTGCTATTTTGGTGACCGTAGGAATTGTTCTGTCACTTTTGTTTGAAACAATCAGGTTCCTGAACAAAGTTCCCCTAAGCGATTTCCTCTTTGGGCTGGAATGGTCGCCGCAAACTGCGATCAGGTCAGATCAGGTTGGATCCGAGGGCAGTTTCGGGGCTATTCCCCTAATCAATGGTACGCTATTGATCAGTGCCATCGCCATGGTGGTGGCCACTCCTTTGGGTCTGATTTCAGCCGTCTACCTGTCTGAATATGCGTCCAAAAGAACACGGGATTGGGTTAAGCCCACGCTAGAGCTTCTGGCAGGTATCCCTACCGTTGTTTACGGTTTCTTTGCGGCCCTCACGGTTGCCCCATTCATCCGCATGACCGGTGGCGAGCTTGGGCTTGAGATCGCGTCTGAAAGCGCTTTGGCTGCGGGGGTTGTGATGGGATTCATGATCGTGCCGCTTATCTCGTCGCTGTCGGATGACGCAATAAATGCAGTGCCGCAATCATTGCGAGACGCCTCTTTGGGATTGGGGGCGACTCAGTCAGAAACTATCCGCAAGGTCATCATGCCGGCCGCATTGCCCGGCGTATCGGGGTCGCTTTTGCTGGCCGTGTCACGGGCGATTGGTGAGACGATGATCGTTGTAATGGCCGCGGGTCTGGCGGCAAAACTAACGCTGAATCCGCTGGACGCTGTGACCACGATAACGGCGCAAATTGTCTCTCTTTTGACCGGCGATCAGGAATTTGACAGCGCCAAGACCCTATCGGCGTTTGCACTGGGTCTGCTGTTGTTCCTGATTACCCTGTGTCTGAACATCGCCGCCCATTGGATCACCCGTAAATATCGTGAGCAATATGATTGATTTTACCAACCAGGCCGGGTTCAACCTCGGATCACGCCATCGCGCAGAAAAGCGGTTTCAGTGGACGGGACGTTTGGCCATTCTGCTGTCATTGGCCTTTTTGGCCTGGATGGTCATCACAATTGCAATAAACGCGACAGGTGCCTTTCTGCTGGTTCAGATCGAGGTGCCTGTTGATCTGACAACAAAGAACGTTGATCCCGATAACATCGCTGATGCCAGCTTTGGTACGATCATCAAAAAGGGTCTGCGTAGCGAATTCACTGACGTCACCAAAAGGTCGCAGAAAAAGAAATTGTACCGTCTGGTCAGTCCGGAAGGCAGTTTCGAGCTGAAGAAAACAGTACAGGACAAACCCGATCTTCTGGGTACGACACAGATGCTATGGCTGACGGCGTCGGATGACGTCAGCCTTTATGTTCGGGGAGAAACAGATACCAGTCTGCCCGAAGATCAGCGCAGAATCTCGAACGACGAGATTTCCTGGATAGACCAGCTAGATGCCAATGGACAAATCCGCACCGTCGCCAATTGGGGGTTTTTCACCAACGGAGACAGCCGCGAACCTGAAATTGCCGGGATTCTTGCGGCTTTGGTCGGGTCGGCATTTTCGCTAAGCGTATGTTTCCTGCTGTCTTTTCCTATAGGGGTCGCCGCGGCTACCTATCTTGAAGAATTCGCGCCGGACAACAAGATATCGTCGGTGATTGAGATTAACATCAACAACCTCGCGGCTGTTCCGTCCATTGTTTTTGGCTTGCTCGGCTTGTCTATCTTTCTGGGCTATATGGGCCTGCCGCGATCATCGCCTCTTGTCGGAGGGCTGGTTTTGTCATTGATGACATTGCCCACGATCATCATCGCTTCGCGTGCCAGCCTGAAATCGGTGCCGCCCTCGATCAAAGAGGCCGCCCT
>JAHRVZ010000276.1 GCA_019090405.1 Paracoccaceae bacterium | reverse complement strand
TGGTCTGGCCGATTGGGGCTGTGGATGTTGTGGCTGGCGGCTGGGCTGACATTGATTACCGGTTTGGATTATCTGCGCAAAGCGGTGCCCTATCTGAAAGGACCGGGCTGATGGAGGTGCTATATTTCGCCTGGGTTCGTGAACGCATTGGCCTGCCCAAAGAACGCATTGAAACTGGCGCTGAAACAGTTGCCGATCTGGTCAAAGACCTATGTGCGCGCGAAGAACGGTATGCCGCGGCCTTTGCCGATTTGACGGCGTTACGCGTCGCGCTGGATCAGGAACTCAGCAGTTTTGATGCACCGCTGGCGGGCGTGCGGGAAGTGGCGTTCTTTCCGCCAATGACCGGAGGCTAGCAACGTGCGTATTATCGTTCAGGACGCGCCATTTGATCCCGGAGAAGAATTGAACAGCTTTGTAGCGGCAACAAAGGGCGCTGGTGCAGTTGTAACATTTACCGGACTCGTGCGCGATATTGCGAGTGGTGATCTGGATGTCATGGAAATTGAACATTATCCGGGCATGACCGAAAGCGCGTTGAATTCAATCGCGACTGAGGCGCAAAGCCGGTGGGCGCTGGCAGATGTGCTGGTCATACATCGCTATGGCCGCCTGTATCCGCAAGACCCGATCATGATGGTGGCCACCGCGTCGCGTCATCGCAAGGCTGCGTTTGAAGCGGCTGAATTCCTGATGGACTACCTGAAATCCCGAGCGCCGTTCTGGAAGAAGGAAATCACCAAAGACGGGTCAGATTGGGTGGCCTCCAAAGACGAGGACGAGGATGTTCTGAAGCGCTGGTAAACAGCAAGGCGTAAACCCATGCTATGTCAGGACGATTGTGCCTGTTGCTGTTCTACATAGGCCCGCAGTTCTTCGGCCTCTTGGCGGGCATGGCGCAAACCATCCATCGCGGCGTTCAGTTCTGCTTCGGTCTGGGTCAACTGGTTGGACAGTTCGGCCTCGCGTTGCTGCAAATAGGTTATCGCCTGATCGCGGGTCTCTTCGGCCTCGTGCAATTCCTGGCTCATCCGGTCAAGATCGGCCACATCGCTTTGTCTGACCCGGCTAAGACGGTGCACCAGCCAGTTGGCAAACCACCCCATCGTGAAGGCGACAAACAGGATGACGGCGGTGCTCATTATGAACTCAGTTCTGCTCATTGTCTGTTCCTTCTTCCGAGGTCTCTTCGGTGTCTTGGGGTGTTGGCTCATCAAGGGCGCGGATTCGGGATTCGTCATCCGGCCGGATAAGGCGGAATTCGATGCGACGATTGGCTTCGCGGCCTTCTTCGGTGTCATTGTCTGCAATCGGCTGTGATTCACCATACCCGGTTGCAACATAGGTCGACGTCAGGACACGACGCGCCCGAAGTTGGTTCAGAACAGATTGCGCCCGACCCTGACTAAGTTGCCGGTTCATGGTTTCGCGGCCCTGACTGTCGGTATGGCCTTGAATTTCAAGACGGATTTCTCCGCATTGGTCGAGAATATCAGCAATTGC
The DNA here is from genome assembly GCA_019090405.1 of Paracoccaceae bacterium. Classification (GTDB taxonomy): domain Bacteria; phylum Pseudomonadota; class Alphaproteobacteria; order Rhodobacterales; family Rhodobacteraceae; genus NORP181. The sequence goes on along the minus strand of JAHRVZ010000276.1, from coordinate 1,382 downwards.
GTTCAATGTGTCCAGCGACGCTGACGCGATCGTTGCTGATCCCGGCTCAAAGGTGATTTTGGCCTGTTCCTGCAGTTTGACGATATCAGATTCGCAGACTTCGGGATCAGGTGCCAGATCCACCGGATCTGGCGGGGCAACATAGGTGATTTCCAACTCATAAGCTGCGGTCTGACCCAGTTGGTCCGCCAACAGGCCGGACATTTCGGCGCGGGTGTTTTCGTGCATGCTGCTGCCACGCACGGACAGGTTGTCGGCTGTGACGGTGACAACACCACGGGTCAGCATCGACAGGGCTTCAAGCCCGGCAAGTACGCGCACAGGCCAGTCGGCGGGCAGTTCAGATACGTTGCGCGTGGCGGTATAAACATTGCCAGTTCCAAACCGCGATTTGGCATAGCTGTCCACCATATGGCGCAGGTTGTCGTCGGTCAGACGCCCGCGCAACTGAACCAACCCTTCGGGGCTAAGCGTCGCGACAAATTCCGAAGGACCGATATCTTGCGTGTTTTCGGGTTCGGGCAGAATGGCGTGCAGCGCGAATACGTCTGGCAACGCAGACTCAAGCTCTCCTATGATGCGATCAAACAGGGCTTCGCTGGTTTCGACATGCGCGACAAGCGTGATGTCAGCATCTGCAATCGTGACCGAACCCTGCCCCAGTTCGCCAAGAGCCCGGATCGTCAGTGTTGCGGCTGTTGCCCAATTGGGCGAGGGGACACCCATACCCACAGTACATTTCGCAGATCCGGTTAGGCCGACCTGTCTGGCGACAGCAAGTATTCGATTGCGCGACTGGTCGGTTTCGGCGGAACAGGCATCAAACCTTCCACCTAAATCGTCAATGACATAGCGCAGCGTAAATGGGGTAATTACAGGCCGAGGCGCTGCAATAGCCAGTGACAATCGCAGTCCAGCAGGCGCGCGGCGCGTCAGTTCTGTCTCAAGTTTGACTTTTGCCTCGATACTTTCAGATACGGCGGTGATGCGCACCCGGCCGGCCTCGACGGATACTTTGGACCGCGGCAAGAGCGATAGCGCGACAACCGCATAATCAAGCGCGTCGTCCCAGCCAAGTGGCACCAGGTAATCTGCAGTTTCCAGCAGATCAGTGACCTGATCTGCCGCAACCAATGCCGTCAGGTCAGCAATCAACTGTGCCTGATCAGTTCTTGCGGGGATTAGCCCAATGATGGATATGCCGCTTTCATTGCGCAAAATCTCGGCGGTGAAATTTGGCGCTGCCAGTGCTGCGGCAGGGGTCACGTTCATATTGTCGATGATGCGGGCAGCATCCACGACACCACCAACAATACTCAGGGCCCGAAACCGCAGCGCTTCGTTTGGGGCGGTTCCGGTAAGTTCGACCCGAAGCCCGTCTG
>JAHRVZ010000275.1 GCA_019090405.1 Paracoccaceae bacterium | reverse complement strand
ACAACACCATCGGCCTGGAATGACCCGGTGAAAGGTTCCGAACTGGCCAAAGCACAAATTTCGCAAGGTGCTGATGTGATCTATGCGGCTGCTGGTGGGACCGGTGTTGGCGTTTTGCAGACGGCTGCAGACGAAGGCATCCTGTCAATTGGTGTGGACAGCAATCAGAACCCGCTGCACCCCGGCAAAGTTCTGACATCTATGCTCAAGCGCGTGGATACTGCGGTTTATAACATCATGAAAGCTGGTGGTGACGTTAAGGGTGGCTATCAGTCCTTCAACCTGGCGGACGAAGGTGTTGACTACGCAATGGACGAAAACAACGCCGATCTGGTGACAGCAGAAATGCAGGCGGCAGTCGACGCGGCCAAAGCAAAAATCATCTCTGGCGAAGTTGTCGTGCATGATTACACATCCGACGACAGCTGCCCTGCACTGTCGTTCTAAAAACCGGAAAGTCCCAGACCATGACAGATATTCTTGAGACACTGTTCTCGGCCTGGGGCGACCCAACACCCGAGGGGCGCGCCGCAAAAACCGACGCGGCCCTTGGAACCGAAATCTTCTATGCTGATCCCAACACTCCAGAACCGATCATTGGTCAGGACAGCTATCTTGCCCACATCGCCCAATTTGCAAACATGATGCCCGGCGCCACAGCCAAGGTCGTCGCCGTTTCAGAACACAACGGTTTTGCCCGCGCGACGGTGGATTTTCTGCAAGCTGATGGCAGCCCGATGATGCGCGGTCAGTATTTCGCAGACATCTCGGACGGCAAAGTCAGCCGCCTGATCGGGTTTACCGGAATGGGAGAGCCCGTTTGACGGACCCTGCAATTGAACTGAAAGGGATTTCCAAATCCTTTGGCCCGGTGCAGGCCAACAAAGACATTTCCATCAGCGTCGCCCCCGGCACGATCCACGGCATCATCGGAGAGAACGGAGCCGGAAAATCCACCCTGATGAGCATCCTTTACGGATTTTACAAAGCCGATAAGGGCGAAATCTTTATCAATGGGGCGAAAACCGAGATCCCCGACAGTCAGGCCGCAATTGCGGCGGGCATCGGTATGGTGTTTCAGCATTTCAAACTTGTCGAAAACTTTACGGTACTGGAAAACATCATTCTGGGGGCCGAAGATGGCAGACTGTTGCGCCCGTCACTGGCCAAGGCGCGAAAATCGCTGACAGAATTGTCAGACGAATACGGGTTGGATGTAAAACCGGACGCTCTTATTGAAGAGATCGGTGTTGGCATGCAACAGCGTGTCGAAATCCTTAAAGCCCTGTACCGGCAGGCTGACATTCTGATTTTGGATGAACCCACAGGCGTGCTGACCCCCGCCGAGGCTGATCAGTTGTTCCGCATTCTGCACCGTCTGCGAGAAGAGGGCAAAACCATCATCCTGATCACGCATAAGCTGCGTGAAATCATGGAAACCACCGACACGGTCAGCGTCATGCGACGTGGTGAGATGACGGCGACTGTCAAAACCAGCGAATCCAGCCCCGAACATCTGGCCGAATTGATGGTTGGCCGCAAAGTCCTGCTTCAGGTTGACAAGGCACCAGCGAAAATTGGCAAACCTGTGTTGGAAATCGAAAACCTGCATGTGGTGGACGAAGACGGTGTTGAGCGGGTCAAAGGGATCAACCTAAGTGTACGCGCGGGTGAAATCCTGGGCATTGCTGGCGTTGCAGGCAACGGACAGTCCGAATTGCTGGAAGTTCTGGGCGGGATGCGTCCGGGTACCGGAACGATCCGGCACAACGGTGAACCACTGGCGCTAAGCGGGCCCGGCTCTGATGGTCAGGCCCGGCGTGCGCAGCACATTGCGCATGTGCCCGAAGATCGGCAACGCGAAGGTCTTATCATGGATTTCTTCGCCTGGGAGAACGTCGCCTTTGGCTACCACAATGATCCGGGTTATCAGTCGTCACGCCTGATGATGAACAACGCCGCCATCCGTGCCGATACCGGGGCCAAGATGGAAAAATTCGACGTGCGCCCGCCCGATCCATGGTTAACGGCCAAGAATTTCAGCGGCGGCAATCAACAGAAAATCGTTCTGGCCCGTGAAATTGAACGTAATCCGGACCTGTTGCTGGTGGGTCAGCCGACCCGTGGCGTCGACATTGGAGCCATCGAATTCATTCACAAACAAATTGTCGCGTTGCGTGATCAGGGCAAAGCCATCTTGCTGGTCAGTGTCGAGCTTGAGGAAATATTCTCGCTCTCAGACCGGATTGCAGTGATGTTTGACGGCCATATCATGGGCGAACGAATGCCCGGCGAAACCGATGAAAAAGAACTGGGCCTGCTGATGGCAGGTGTCGCCGGGGAGGCCGCGTAGATGGATGTAATGCCAAAGTGGGCCGATGTGATCCTTATACCGGTGATTAGTCTTTTGCTGGCGGCGATCATATCAGCCCTTGTTATTCTGGCCATCGGTGAAGACCCTGTTGCTGCGGTAAAAATGATGATCTCAGGCTCTCTTGGGTCTACCTATGGCTGGGGCTATACGCTATATTATGCGACCAACTTCATGTTCACTGGTCTGGCCGTTTCCGTCGCGTTTCATGCACGATTGTTCAATATCGGAGGCGAAGGGCAGGCAACATTAGGTGGCCTAGGCGTGGCGATTGTCGTGCTTTACATACCTTGGCCGCATTGGTCGCTGGCACTAATATTCGCAACAATTGCAGCGGCGGCATTTGGCGCGGCATGGGCTGCTATACCGGCCTACCTGCAAGCCAAACGCGGCAGTCACATCGTGATCACCACGATCATGTTCAACTTTATTGCGGCAGCTTTGCTAAACTATATTCTGGTCAATCTGATGCGCCCCAAGGGGTCAATGGACCCGGCATCTGCCAAATTTCCCAAAGACCTGCACCTGCCAACCCTGCATGAACTTTTGGACCCAATCGGTATTTCCTTTTCAAAAGCAGCCCCGGCCAATATCAGTTTTCTGGTGGCAATCGCTGCGTGTTTTCTGGTCTGGTTTCTGATCTGGCGCACACGTCTTGGCTTTGCCATTCGGGCCTATGGTCATTCGGAAACCGGCGCACTTTACGCAGGTATTTCGCCGGTTCGTATCACCATGATCGCGATGATCATCTCCGGCGCGTTGGCCGGAATGATGGCCATCAACAACGTCATGGGCGAGGCCGAGCGTCTGGTTCTGAATGCCGCCGAAGGAGCCGGTTTCATCGGCATTGCCGTGGCCCTGATGGGGCGGAACCATCCGTTTGGTGTATTCCTGGCCGCAATCCTGTTTGGATTCCTGTATCAGGGAGGCGCAGAACTGGCGCTTTGGACCAAAATACCGCGTGATCTGATCACCGTCATTCAGGCGCTGGTGATCCTGTTCACCGGAGCCTTGGACAACATGGTGCGAATGCCGTTGGAACGCATATTCCTTTGGCTGCGACGAAGGAGAGCGTCGTAATGGATTTCCTTACCCTCATTCAAGTGCTCGACAGCACCGTTCGCCTTGCCACACCGTTGCTATTGGCCTGTCTGGCCGGGTTGTTTTCGGAACGGGCCGGGATATTTGACATCGGGCTAGAGGGTAAAATGCTGGCGGCAGCGTTTTTCTCGGCTGCATTTGCGGCGACCACCGGATCGGCCTGGATCGGTCTTTTGGCCGGAATTGGCGCGTCCATGATGCTTTCGGGATTGCATGGTTTGGCGTCAATCACGTTTCGTGGCAACCAGCTAATTTCCGGCGTTGCCATTAACTTTCTGGCATCGGGTATGACGGTTCTGATTGCTCAAAGCTGGTTTAGACAGGGCGGGCGCACGCCCTCGTTGACCGGAGACGCACGATTCACCTCAATTGATTTGCCGTTTGCAGATGCCGTTCGGGACATACCATTTGTTGGCCCAATCTATTCTGACCTGTTGTCGGGCCATTCCATTCTGGTTTATCTGGCATTTCTTGCGGTGCCTGCAACATATTGGTTGCTCTATAGCACCCGGTTTGGGCTGCGCCTGCGCGCGGTTGGTGAAAACCCGGCAGCCGTCGATACAGCCGGTATTTCCGTCATTGGCATGCGCTTTGCAGCCGTCGCCATCTGCGGTATTTTATGCGGCATCGCCGGGGCTTATCTGTCGACAGCACTGCAGGCCGGTTTCGTCAAGGAAATGACGGCTGGGCGTGGTTTCATTGCATTGGCAGCACTGATATTTGCAAAATGGCGACCTTGGTACGCAATGATGGCCTGCCTGTTGTTCGGCTTTCTACAGGCGGTTTCGTTGCGCTATCAGAATATCCAGATTGGTGAGTTTACCATTCCGGTCCAGTTGATGGACGCCCTGCCCTATATCCTGACCGTGGTCATTCTGGCCGGCTTCGTCGGCAAGGCTATTCCTCCGCGCGCGGGCGGCGAACCCTACGTCAAAGAGCGATAATTTGGTCGGATTGACCACCTAATGGGGCAATCCGAGAAAAAAAGGCAAACATACGACTTTGACCTGTTGCCAAAGCAAAAGGCAGAGGTTTAGGAACGGTTATGCAAATATACCTGCCCATCGCCGAAGTATCGGTTAACGCGTTCCTTCTGTTAGGTTTGGGCGGCTTGGTGGGTATTTTGTCCGGCATGTTCGGCGTCGGTGGTGGGTTCCTGATGACGCCATTGTTGTTCTTTATCGGCATCCCCCCGGCCGTGGCCGTAGCAACCGAAGCCAACCAGATCGTTGCGTCGTCATTTTCCGGTGTGCTGGCCCATTTCAGGCGAAAAACTGTTGATCTAAGAATGGGGGTTGTGCTGCTGATCGGTGGCCTTATTGGCGCCGCGCTGGGCGTTATCGTCTTTAACTATCTCAAAAGCGTTGGTCAGGTCGATTTGCTGGTGCGGCTTTGTTATGTCGTGTTCCTTGGCGTCGTTGGTGGCCTGATGTT
>JAHRVZ010000274.1 GCA_019090405.1 Paracoccaceae bacterium | reverse complement strand
GATAGTTAGAAGAAGACGGAACCGACGCTATGTGCTGTTGTGTCGGTTGAGCGTCTAAAATAGCGACTCAGCCAACCATCGTAAAATTCGTGATGTGCCCATCAATTCAGGCGTTAAGGTGCTTACCATACGAAGAACGTTCAACTGTGATCGCTATTCGTGCCTCACTGTCTAGTCAATTTATTGCGCCAAATTTATCTCCTTTTTATACTTTCTTAACGCGCCAATAAACTGTGTGTTTTCGACCCGATATTTTCTCATTAGATCCCGCTTTAAAGAGCGCGGGGTGAGCCAATTCGAGGTAGCAAAACGTTTGTAAGCGGTGTCAACAATTCTCTTCAAATCCTCAACAAGTTCGTGGTCTAGAATTGCAAGAATCCCATCGACAGACTCTTCATCAGGTCTTTTTGCGTCCTGATACAGGCTTGCATTTGTCGAACTTCCCCTCAACAATTCAAATTCCAAGCCATAGTTCTTACTAATTTTGCGGAATGAATTCATGTGGTTATCAAGTATTGTTTGACGAACGGCTGGAATTAGTTCGGGTTTGTTGCCGACCATTCCTGTCGCGTTCATATTAAAGAAAAAGCGTGTGAGTTTTTTGCTCTCAGGATGACGGAGACGATCATGCTTTGGCAAATGCTCTAATCTAAACCATTGCAATACGACCATCTGTTCAGCTGACAGAGTTTCGTTAGCTCTACGTTCAGGGAGGTTCAGGCTGTCTAATCCGACAAGGTTACAAACTTCAGAATCGAAGTCTGAAATCACACTCTGATTTAACAAGGCATCACGTGAAAACTTTTTTACCGTCAAACTGCGTGTCTTAGGATGCATTTTCCAATCGTCGAGCCAACTACTCACAGGCCGTGCAAATTTGTCAGGCGTTGTATACCTACCACCAACTTTAAACTGCTGTTGAACACTTGAAAGATAGAAACCGTCCGGTGACCGGATATAGCAAATTACGTCTACCAGATAGTCTTCAAAACCGATGCGATTGAGTATTTCACTGAACTTTTTTGGGCCAATCTTAAGAAAATGCTCTGCTGAGAATATGTGAGTTCCGGTGATTGCGAGAGTCTGTCTAATATCGTCTACGATTTCGTCGACACGACTACCGATCATCGCTGGATCTTCACTTGTTTGTTCCCCGATCAAGCTGATCAAAAGAGCATGATTTGCTAGCGCACCAGTTCGATAAAATAGTGAGAATTTTTCTTCCAGTTCTAATCTGCAAAATTTAAGAGATTTTTGAATTGCAGATGAACCACATTTTGCGTCTCCAATATGAGCGATTATACGATGCATAACTAGGTATCCGCTGATTGTTTTAGGTTTTTTGTTCGTTTCATATTGAGAAGATCCACGCGAGTGGTCCAATTTGGGAGTTAGCGTGTGATTGGTCTTTGGTCCAGCGGCACGTTGGCGTCTGGATCCAGTAGGTGATACGTCGATCCCGCTTTGGTTTGTCGATGGCGACGACGTTATCGGCGCCTAGAGTTTCGACAATTGACTTTTTCATACCGTCAACGATCCCTTCAATATCTGCTGGTAACTTCGCTGCGCAGGGTCCGCAAACCCGGCGCGGACTGTAGGTCAACAACAAAAAGCCCCCGCTGATGCAGGGGCCCGAAAATGCAGAGGCTTGGACGGGTTTATTTGGATAGATAGGGTTTTAGCCGCCCCAGGTGCGGATCACACCGCAATCCATATGGACAAAGTTAGACCGGGAATACCGTCCGACGCCGCCCGCATGACAGGACGCGGCAGCACGGGCCATTTGTTTGACCGACCGCGAAGCAAGCCGAAGATCAGCAGCCTGACCTTGCATGTGAAGCGAATTTTTGGCCACTCCGCGTGACCGGCGGCGCAGCATGGCATTGGTTTGTGGGCTACGATAACCTGACAACATCATATAAGGTTCATTCACATCCAGCAGGTTGTGGGATGCCGCCATGATGTCGATTGTGCGCAGGTCAATCTTTTTGACACCGTCAGTACGCCAGTCGCGCATGAAATAGTTAACTTCCTTGACCGAATCCTTGATATATTTTCCATCAATCCAATATATCATATCAAGATGCTCGCCGGTGCGGCCCGAATACATCCGAATGCGCCGGATATCGCCACCACCTCGCAGGAAACCTGCGGCTTTGGAAAAGGTTGGTGCTGCTGCGACAGTTGTTGCTGCAAAGGCACCCAATAGGGCACGGCGGGTTACACCCGCAGAGTTCATAAGTGTCATTGTGATTTTGTAGTCCTGTCCGTTTTTCCTGCCTCGCATGTGACGTTGCACACGCTATCGTTTCATCCATCCCAAGATGGTTAATGTATTACATAACTTGATTCGTGCGCCAAGCAACGTTTTTCTCAAGTTGTAACTACCTTGCATTTTCGGCGATTTTTCGCGCAAAATTGTGAAAATTGTGTCAACATCGGTCAAAAGCAGGTGCAACAAAGCCTCATTTTTCATCAGGTTTACCATCTCTCTGCTTTGTGAATGGACTTAACGATTTGGCATTTGCACTAAGGATAAAGTGCCAAAATCAGTTTGAGGATTTTTTAAGAATGACTTTTTTGCCCAAGTTTGTTGCCAATCGGACGTTGCCAGTCCTACTGGGAAGTTTTGTTTTGCTCTCCAGCATTCTAAGCCAGCCGGCATTGGCTCAGATAACGGCATTCAAACAGGCCGTTGCCGAAGCAGCGTCCACCGATGACGAAGTGGCGGCGTTTTATCGCGCAAACAAATATACTCCGATCTGGACCGGGTCCGGACCTGCGGATCTGGCACGCCGTGCGGCTTTGATGCGGGCGCTGGCCGCCGCCGACACCCATGGATTGCCCGCCCATCGCTATGATGCGGCCGGATTGATGGCGCAGATGCGTGACGTGCGCACGACCCGCGATCTGGGCATGGTCGAGGTCGCGCTAAGTCAGGCGCTGGTTACCTATGCGCGCGACATTCAAAGCGGCGTTTTGGTGCCCTCAAAAATCGACGATGGTCTGGTGCGCAAAGTTAACTACAAAGATCGCGCGGATTATCTGGTGGAAATCTCGCAAGAAGATCCCAATATTTTCATGAATGGCCTGGCCCCGCAGAACCGCGAATATACCGGGCTGATGAAACAAAAGCTGCGGCTTGAGCGGTTGGTGGCAGATGGAGGATGGGGTCCAAAAGTACCGTCAGGAAAGTTCAAGCCCGGTCAAACCGGTGACTCGGTAATAGCGCTGCGCAATCGTCTGATATCATTGGGTTACATGGGAAACAGTGCAACGCAAACCTATGATTCCGACATCCAGAAAGCGGTGCAGAAATTCCAGCTTGAGCACGGGCTTGAGGCTGATGGAGTCGCCGGAAAAATCACCGTCGACGAAATCAACGTCACGGCGCAGTCGCGTCTTAAGTCAGTTATCGTGGCAATGGAGCGGGAACGCTGGCTTATGCGCGAGCGTGGTGAGCGTCATGTTTTGGTTAATCAAACCGATTTTTCCGCTGCCATCATTGATGACGACAAGGTAACTTTCCGCACGCGCTCGGTTATTGGCAAGAACCAGTCCGACCGGCGCAGTCCGGAATTTTCCGACACCATGGAACATATGGTCGTCAATCCAAGCTGGTATGTCCCGCGTTCAATTATTACCAAGGAATATCTGCCACAGTTGAAAAACAATCCGGGGGCCGCCGGGCATCTGATCATTACAGATGGAGCAGGGCGTCGGATTAACCGGGCCAATGTCGACTTTACCCAATATTCGGCGCGTAACTTTCCGTTTGATATGCGCCAGCCCCCAAGCACGCGAAATGCGCTTGGGTTGGTAAAGTTCATTTTTCCAAACAAACACAATATTTACCTGCATGACACGCCACAAAAACACCTGTTTGCCCGCGAATCCCGCGCCTATTCACATGGCTGTATCCGTTTGGCGCAACCGTTTGATTTCGCCTACACGCTGCTGGCAAAACAAACAGATGATCCAAAGGGCTATTTTCACAGTGTTCTGAACACCGGCCAGGAAACCAAAGTTCTGTTGGAACAGCCAATTCCGATCCATCTGATTTATCGAACCGCAATCACCATGCCACGCGGCGGCACCGAGTATCGACGTGATGTTTATGGTCGCGACGCCAAGATATGGTCGGCTTTGGCCGATGCAGGGGTGGTCCTGAGCGACGTTCAGGGGTAACTAGTTACCAAGCTGATATTAGGGGCTTGGGGCATGATCTATACAATCTCTGAAATTGCCGAGGCTGTTGGGGCAACTGCTGTGGGGGATGTGTCTGTGACCATCGCGCG
>JAHRVZ010000004.1 GCA_019090405.1 Paracoccaceae bacterium | reverse complement strand
TGCTGGATGAGATGGGCGTCGACATTATCGAGGCCGGGTTTCCAATTGCATCCGAGGGCGATTTCAAAGCCGTCAGAGATATTGCAAAGAACTCAAAAAACAGCGTTATTTGCGGGCTTGCAAGGGCTGTAGACGTTGACATTGACCGGGCATGGGAGGCCGTAAAACACGCGCGTCAGCCGCGCATTCATACCTTCATCGGAACCTCGCCATTGCATCGGGCAATTCCTGATCTGACGATGGATGAAATGGCCGCGCGGATTCATGATACTGTGACCCACGCCCGTAATCTGTGTGACAATGTGCAATGGTCGCCGATGGACGCGACGCGCACTGAATGGGACTATCTGGCGCGTGTCGTGGAAATTGCGATCAAGGCGGGCGCCAGCACCATCAATATTCCCGATACCGTCGGCTACACAGCCCCAGTAGAATCCGCCAATCTGATCCGGCGTCTGATCGCAGACGTCCCCGGCGCGGATGATGTGATTTTTTCCACCCATTGCCACAATGACCTTGGTATGGCGACCGCCAACAGCCTGGCCGCTGTTGCAGGTGGTGCGCGTCAGATCGAATGCACCATCAACGGGCTTGGCGAACGGGCCGGCAACACTGCGCTGGAAGAGATCGTTATGGCACTGAAAGTGCGCCATGACATCATGCCCTGGTCCACCAAAATTGACACAACCAAAATCATGAACATTTCGCGGCGCGTTGCCAAGGTGTCGGGTTTTGAAGTGCAGTTCAACAAGGCAGTCGTCGGCAGAAACGCCTTTGCCCATGAAAGCGGCATCCATCAGGATGGCATGTTAAAGAACGCCGAAACGTTCGAAATCATGCGTCCCGAAGATGTCGGCCTGGCCGAAACCAGCCTTGTTATGGGCAAACATTCGGGCCGCGCGGCGCTGCGTTCAAAACTGGGAGATTTGGGTTTTGATCTGGGCGACAATCAACTCAAGGACGTGTTTGTGCGGTTCAAGGAATTGGCTGATCGCAAGAAAGAGGTCTATGACGATGATCTGGTTTCCCTGATGCAGGTCGGTGAGGACGCTGAGAGTGACCGGCTTAAAGTCAAGTCACTGCAGGTTAGCTGCGGCACCGGAGGTCCGGCCAGGGCAGAATTGGTAATGCTGGTTGATGGCGCTGAAACGTCGACCACCCAAAGCGGCGATGGACCGGTCGATGCGAGCTTTAATGCAGTCAAAGCGCTGTTCCCACATGACGCTCGTTTGCAGCTTTATCAGGTTCATGCTGTGACCGAAGGCACCGATGCGCAGGCCACGGTCTCGGTGCGAATGGAAGAAGACGGTCGCATCGTCACGGGCCAGTCAGCGGACACCGACACTGTTGTGGCAAGTGCCCGTGCCTATGTGAACGCCCTGAACCGGCTGATCGTTAAGCGTGAAAAAACTGCTCCGGGGAGCGACACACGGGAAGTCAGCTATAAAGACGTATCTTAAGATACTCAGGGCGGGTCGGAACAAATTCGACCTGCCCGGAATTTTCAAAGCTATTTAGCCCTGCCATGGTTTCGTTCTGCGCAGGTTCGCAGAGTCCATGGAGTTTTCAGACCGATTCAAATTTGTCTGACAATGCCCTCTGATCGGAACTCCTAGGGGTCTTTTGTTCACAATATGCGGACGGTCCTTCCGCTTGGTTGCTATCTTCGATATGGGGAACAGAATGCCGGTTCGAGGTGCCAGCGGTGCATCGCTGTTTTTCGTGTTCGGTGTTGCGTAATCAGGAGATAGCCCATGCCGTTTCGTTACATCGCTTTCGCCGTGCTACTCATCACCGCGGTGCCAGCCGTGGTATTGGCACAATCCACCAAGGATACTACTTCGCGTCTTTTTCTTGAGCTGAACGCGGTTCAGGATGTGGGTGGGGCGTGTCGGTTGACCTTTCTGGCGCGCAACGGGACCGGGCAGACGATCGACAAGGCCGTTTTTGAAACGGTGATATTTGACAAGTCGGGCAGCGTGGTAAGCCTGTCGCTCTTTGACTTCCGCGACCTGCCGGCGGACCGCCCTCGGGTGCGCCAGTTTGAGCTGCCAGAAATGGCCTGCGGCACCGTGGGTCAGGCGCTGATCAACGGTGCAAATTCCTGCCTCGTTGACGGGACCGAAAGCGGGATCTGTGATGAGGCACTTTCGCTTGGCAGCCGACTAGATGTGGAGTTGCTCGGATGAGTTCCTTTGGAGCAATGCGCGAAATTCTTGCCCTTGGCGGACCTGTGGTTGCGATCCTGATCGTGATGTCGGTGCTGACGCTTGGGGTTACGCTATACAAACTATGGCAATTTTCGGCCTCTGGCGTCGGTCGCCACCGGGTGCTTTCTGAATCGTTGGCGATCTGGGACGCCGGTGACAGACAGGCGGCGCGCGCCCGCATCGCCGAAAGCCACAGCTATCTCGCCCCCCTTTTGGAGTCAGCGATGATGGCGCAGGGCCAGCCCGGTCTTGATGCACGGCTGGATGCCGAGGCCGGATTGGCGCTCGCCCGACTTGAGCGTGGCTTTCGTTTCCTTGATACCGTCGCACAAATTGCGCCGCTGCTCGGGCTGTTTGGCACCGTTCTCGGCATGATCGAAGCGTTTCAAAGCCTGCAAGGGGCCGGGTCTTCGGTTGATCCGTCGCTGCTGGCTGGCGGCATCTGGGTGGCGCTGCTGACCACGGCAGTCGGGCTGGCGGTGGCGATGCCGACTTCGATGATCCTTGCCTGGTTTGAAAGCCGCACAGCACGCGAACGGGTGTTTGCCGACAAAGCGCTGCAAACCGTGCTGGTGCCGGGACAAACCCTACCTGCGGCGGCAGAAAGCCCCGCGCCTGCACATGCGTAACGCAGCACCCTTTGTCCGGCGTGCGGTGTCGATGACCCCGCTTATTGATGTGATCTTTTTGCTTTTGCTGTTCTTCATGCTGTCTTCGACCTTTTCGACCTTTGGTGAAATCGAACTCAGTCAGGCAACCGCCGGGAACGCCGCACCGGGTACGCCGCCGGAACAGCGGGTCTTTGTGCAACTGGGTGCTGCGCGGCTGGTCCTGAATGGCGCTCCGGTGACAATGGATGAATTGGCCACGCGGGTTGAGGTTGGGCAAGTCCTGGTCAGCCTTGACGCCGATGCGTCGGCGCAGCGAATGGTGGATCTTCTGGTGCGACTGCGCGGCCGTGACGGGCTGACCGTCTTATTGCTGGAGTAGGCCCGTGATCCGCCCTGCCCCTTTACGCCGGAAACGCGATGCGACTATCGCAATGATCAACGTCATCTTCCTGATGCTGATCTTTTTCCTTATCGCGGGCACCGTTGCGCCGCCGCTTGACCCCGGACTTGAACTTGTGGACACCTCGGGCCTTGAAGGGCGCGAGCCGCCAGACGCGCTGGTGCTGCGCCAGGACGGGACGTTGAGTTTCCGAGGCGCGCCAACTGACCCGGCGACCTATCTGGCCAACCATGGCACCGGACCCGTGCGGATCGTCCCTGACCGCAATGTTTCCGGCGCGCGGCTAGTCGAAGTCACCGGCGCGCTCCGCCGTTTGGGTGCTCCGTCCGTCTTTCTTGTCACTGTTCGGACCCTCGAATGATCCGCAGGTCTACTGCCATCGCCATAGCGGCCATTCTGCTGTCGCTGCTGGTGCACTTTGTGGGTCTGATCTTTACCTCTGCGCGCGTTCAACCGGAACGATCCGATATGGACGCCACGAATGATGTGGTCGCTTTGGGCAACGCCTTTGAGGACGTCGCCGAAAACCTGTCCGAACCTGTCCCGCCTGAAACCACTCCAAAGCCCGAACCACAGACCGAGGCAGTACCAGAGCCAGAGCTTGTGGAAACGCCGACAAGCGAGGTACATGTGGCCTCTTCCAATCCACAGCAAACGAATTCGCCCGACACTGGCTCGGCGAAGGTTGTGCAACCTGAAACGACAGGTCCGGCCGAGCAGGACCAGGGTCAGATACCAGAGCCCAAAACCATAGAGCCGTCTGGCAGCGACCAGGGGTCTACCGCCAATGTCGACGTAACGCCGCCGGTTGTGCCTGATACAGTCGCCCAGGTACCGAAGGGCAATCCAGACGCAACGGTGGAACCGGTCGAGACAATCACCGCCGAGCCAGCGCTTAGTTCGCCGGTTGCTTCGATCCCGCAACAGCTCGCGACTTTGCCTGTTATCCCTATTCCCGAG